>CBFQYI010000114.1:0-11190 GCA_965720825.1 uncultured Chryseobacterium sp.
ATCTGTAATACTTCTGTCTACGTGGCTTTCTGCTGCTAAATGTACAACAGCATCAGGACTGTATTTTTCGAAAACTTTTCTAAGTTCTTCAGGTTTTGTGATATCTGCTTTTTCGAAAACGTAATTCGGTTCATTTTCAATGTCCTTTAAGTTTTCCAGATTTCCGGCGTAGGTAAGAGCATCAAGATTGATGATTGTAATATCCGGATTGTTTTTTACAAATTCTCTTACAACGTGGGAGCCAATAAATCCGGCACCTCCTGTAATGATAATATTTTTCATTTGTTTATTTTGTGATGGTCTTTCTTCCTATACTTTTATAATGAAATCCGTTTTGTTCAGGGATTTCCAGTGGGTACATATTTCTGCCGTCAAAAATGACTTTGTTTTTCATTTTTTTAGCCATCAGTTCAAAATTAGGGTTTTTGAATTCCGGCCATTCTGTAGCAATAAATAGCGCGTCTACATCTTCCAGTGCATCATACATTCCTTTGGCGTACTGTATTTTATCACCTAAAAGTTTCTGAACATTATTTTCTGCAACTGAATCATAGGCTATTACCTCTGCTCCTTTCTCCAGCAGTAGGGCAATGTTGTCTAATGATGAAGCTTCCCTGATATCATCTGTATTGGCTTTAAAGGCAAGCCCCCACATAGCAATTTTCTTTCCTTCAATACTTCCCCCGAAATATTTTTCAATTTCAGACACTAAAATGACTTTCTGGGCCGTATTTACATTTTCTGTAGCTTCGAGAATCTGGAAATTAAAATCTTCCTGTTTCCCGGATTTTATAAGCGCTTTTACGTCTTTGGGGAAGCAGCTTCCTCCATATCCGATCCCCGGGAATAAGAATCTGTGCCCGATTCTGTCATCACTACCCATTCCCAGTCTTACCTTATCTACATCTGCACCTACCTTTTCACAATAGTTGGCAATTTCATTCATGAAGGTAATTTTTACTGCCAAAAATGAATTCGCAGCATATTTTGTGAGCTCCGAAGACTTCTCATCCATAAAGATAATGGGAATTCCGATATTGGTGAAGGGCTGGTATATTTTAGACATGATGTCTTTGGCTCTTTGTGAACTTGCGCCCACTACTACTCTTGAGGGATTCATTGAATCTTCAACCGCAAATCCTTCTCTTAAAAATTCCGGATTTGAAACAACATCAAAAGGTATATTTGTTTTCGCTGAGATGGTTTCTCTTACTTTGTCCGCCGTTCCTACAGGAACCGTGCTTTTATTAACAATGACTTTGTACTCAGTCATTAGTTTACCAATATTGTTAGCTACCTGAAGTACATAAGAGAGATCTGCAGATCCATCTTCTCCCGGAGGAGTAGGTAGTGCCAGATATATAACTTCGCTCTTGTCTAAAGCTTCTTTAAGATTGGTAGTGAAAAATAATCTTTCAGACTGTATGTTTCTCAAAAACATTTCTTCAAGGTTCGGCTCATAGATGGGAACAATGCCGTTTTTCAAACCTTCTACTTTTTTTTCATCAATATCAACACAGTATACTGAATTGCCAAGTTCTGCCAGCGTAGTTCCTGTAACTAAACCTACATAACCTGTTCCTACAATCGTTATATTCAAAATGTCTGTTTTAAAATTCTAGAGACAAAAGTAATAAAAATCCTGTGACATATTCTTTTAATTTATTGTAAATGAATCTGGCGCTATTTACTTGATACTTAAGATAATTTTGCATTTTTAGAAAAAAAGCTTATATTTGCAATGGATTTACGGAAAAAATGGGAAGGCTTCGGAAGAAAGCCTTTTTTCGTACTGTAAATCAAGATAAAAATATATGGAGTTTAGAAAAAGAATTGAAGAATTATTAAATGAATTCCTTGAGACCAGAAAAGATCTGTTTCTTATTGATCTTAAAATTTCTGCAGGGGATGATATTACAGTGATTTTGGATGGTGATAACGGAGTTTCTTTGCAGGATTGTCTTGATGCAAGCCGTGCAATTGAATTCAATATGGATCGTGAAGAGCATGACTTTAGCCTTCAGGTGATGTCTGCAGGACTAAGCGAGCCATTATCCACACCGAGACAGTTCAGTAAAAACATTGGAAGAGAGATTGAAGTGATGCTGGAGGATTCTTCTAAAATTGAAGGAGAATTGTCAAAAGTAGACGATGAGAAGATCACACTTGTTCTACGTTACCGAAAGCCGAAAGATATCGGAAAAGGAAAAGTAGATGTGGAGGAGGAGAAAGAAATTTCTTATCCTGAGATCAAAAAAGCATTAGTAGTAATTAAATTTTAAAAAGAAAAAAGAATAGATGGATAATATAGCGTTGATTGAATCCTTTGGTGATTTTAAAGACGAAAAAGGGATCAGTAAGATTGATCTTATGGCAATTATTGAAGATTCACTGAAGACTCTTTTAAGAAAGAGATTTGATTCAGATGATCATTTTGATGTGATTGTAAACCCGGATAAAGGAGATTTTCAGATATTTTTAAATAAAACAATTGTAGAGGACGAAATGTCTGAAGATGATGATTTGGAAATTGAAATTTCTGAAGCTAAGAAGATTGACCCTACTTTTGAAGTAGGTGAAGACTTTACAATGGAAATTCCTGTTGCACAATTGGGAAGAAGAAATATTCTTACCCTTAAGCAGATTTTGGCTACAAAACTTCAGGAGCACAATAATGCAATGCTGTACGAGCAGTTTAGAGATAAAATTGGGGAAATTGTTGTTGGAGAAATCCACCACATCCGTCATAAGCATGTGATTCTGCTGGATGATGAAGGAAACGAATTTATTTTACCAAAAGAAAACCAGATCCCATCCGATTTCTTTAAAAAGGGTGAGAATATCAGAGCTATTGTTGAGACAGTAGACTTTAAAGGTTCTAAACCACAGATTATTATTTCCAGAACTGCACCTAAATTCCTTGAGAAATTATTAGAGCTGGAAATTCCTGAAATCCAGGACGGAACAATTATCCTGAAAAAGGTAGTGAGAATTCCTGGTGAAAAGGCGAAGATTGCAGTAGATGCTTATGATGACAGAATTGATCCGGTAGGTGCTTGTGTTGGAGTAAAAGGATCCAGAATTCATGGGGTTGTAAGAGAGTTGAGAAATGAAAACATCGATGTTATTCAGTGGTCTAAAAACCCTGAGATTTTGGTGAAGAGAGCTTTAGGAAACGTTACTGTCAATAAAATTGACATCAATGAGGATCAAAACTATGCATTAGTATATACTCCTGTTGAAGAGATTTCTAAGGTAATTGGAAAACAAGGACAGAATATTAGACTGGCTTCTTGGTTGTCAGGATATGAAATTGATGTATACAGAGAGTCCAGCGAGGATGACGATGTTGAATTGAGAGAATTTAACGATGATATCGAGCAGTGGATTTTGGATGAGTTTAAGAAAGTAGGACTTACAACTGCAAAATCAGTATTAGATAAAGAAACTGAAAGTCTTTTAAATATGGTAGACCTTGAAGAAGAAACAATCGAAGAGGTGAAACGTATTCTGAGAGAAGAATTTGAAGATTAAGATTTTAAATAAATTTTAATAAACAGTAAAAAAGAAATACTTTAATTTTAAAAATTAAAAAACAGTAAATAATATAAATGCCAAAAATTAGATTAAATAAAGCGGTTAAGGAATTCAACATTTCGATGTCCAGATTAGTAGAGTTTTTACAATCAAGGGGTTTCGAAGTTGAAAGCAATCCTAACGCTCAATTGGAAGAAGCGGCATATTCTGCATTGGAGGCTGAGTTTGCTAAAGACGGCGAACAAAGAAAGGCTTCCCATGAGGTGGTGATCACTAAAGTTCCGGAAGAAAAACTGGAAATTGAAGAAAAGAAAACCCCTGAAGTGATAAGAGCTAAAGCAAATAAACCAGAAACTAGAATTTTAGGTAAAATAGACTTAGAACCTAAGAAGCCTGAAGTTGAAGAAGCTCCTGCAGCTCCTGTGGCTCCTGTTGCGACACCGGTTGAAGAAAAGAAAGAAGAAATCGTGAAAGAAGAACAACAGCCGGAAGTTAAAGCAGCCCCAGAAAAGCAGGAATTTAAAGTTTTGGATAAAATTGATTTGTCTCAAATAGAATCTAGAAACAGACCTGTGAAAAAAGACAAGCCAAAAATGGAGGAGAAAAAAGAAGAAGTTAAACCTGTAGAACCAGTAAAAGAAACTCCAAAACCAGTTGTTGCAGAGGAGAAAAAAGTGGAAACTCCAAAAGCTGAGGCTGAACCTGAATCTCAGGAACCACAGAAAATTGAGACAGTGTATCAAAAACTTGACGGCCCTAAGATCGTTGGTGAAAAAATAGACTTAACTCAGTTTGCACCAAAGCCAGGAGCTGGAGCAAAAAAGAAAAGAAAGAGAATTGAAAAACCTGGTGGCCAGAATAACCAACAAGGTCAGGGGAATAATCAAAACTCAGGAAATAATAACAACAACCAGGGTGGTCAGGGCCAAGGAAACCGTCAGCACAATAATAACGGTGGACAAGGTGGAAACCGCCAGGGTGGTCCAGGTGGACAAGGAAATCGTCCTCAAGGTCAAGGTGGCCAGGGTGGAAACCGTTTTGGAAACAACCAGGGAGGTGGAAACCGTCAGGGTCAAGGTGGTGGCTTCAAAAAAGGAGGCCAGAACAACAGACCTGGACAGAGAGTTATGCCAGTTGAGCTAACTGATGAGCAGGTTAAAAACCAGATCAAAGAAACATTAGAAAAACTTACTAATAAAGGAGGGAAGTCTAAATCTGCAAAACACAGAAAAGACAAGAGAACTTTCCGTAGAGAACAGGATGAGCGTCAGCAGGAGCTTGAAGCACAGGACAGAACTCTTAAAGTAACAGAATTCATCACAGTAGGTGAATTGGCAAGTTTAATGAATGTTTCTCCAACTGAAGTAATTTCTGCTTGTTTCTCATTAGGTGTAATGGTTACCATGAACCAAAGACTTGAAGCTGATACCTTATTATTAGTAGCAGATGAATTCGGTTATAAAATTGAATTCTCAGATGCTGATCTTGAAGATACAGATTCAGAAGATGAAGTGGATACTGAAGAAAGTCTATTACAAAGAGCTCCTGTAGTTACTGTAATGGGACACGTTGACCACGGTAAGACTTCATTGTTGGACTACATTAGAAAAACAAACGTAATTGCCGGTGAATCCGGAGGAATTACTCAGCACATTGGTGCTTATAACGTGAAACTGGAAAACGGTCAGAGAATTACTTTCTTAGATACACCAGGTCACGAAGCCTTTACTGCGATGAGAGCAAGAGGTGCACAGATTACGGATATTGCAATTATTGTAATTGCTGCCGATGATGATGTGATGCCACAAACGAAAGAAGCTATTGCTCACGCTCAGGCTGCACAGGTTCCAATGATTATTGCAATCAATAAAGTGGATAAACCTAATGCAAACCCTGATAACATCCGTCAGCAACTTTCAGGCTTGAATCCTCCTGTTTTAGTGGAAGAATGGGGTGGAAATGTTCAGGCGCAAGAGATCTCTGCTAAATTCGGTAACAACGTTGATGTATTATTGGAGAAAGTTTTACTACAGGCTGAAATGCTTGAGTTAAAAGCGAATCCTGAACGTGCAGCAAACGGAGTTGTTATTGAAGCATCTTTAGATAAAGGTAGAGGATATGTAGCAACAATGCTGGTGCAAACCGGAACTTTAAGAGTTGGAGATTATGTGGTGGCAGGTAAAAATCATGGTAAAGTAAAAGCTTTGCTTGATGAAAGAGGTAAAAATCTTAATGAAGCTGGTCCATCAATCCCTGCAACAATCTTAGGATTAGACGGAGCACCTACAGCAGGTGATAAATTCCGAGTATATGCTGATGAAAGTGAAGGTAAGGCAATTGCTAATAAGAGAGAACAGTTACAGAGAGAATTATCAATCAGAACTAAAAAACATACAACGCTTGAAGAATTGGGTAGACGTATTGCTTTAGGAGAATTCAAAGAACTGAATATTATCCTTAAAGGTGACGTGGATGGTTCT
Organism: uncultured Chryseobacterium sp.; assembly: GCA_965720825.1. Lineage (GTDB taxonomy): Bacteria > Bacteroidota > Bacteroidia > Flavobacteriales > Weeksellaceae > Chryseobacterium. The sequence continues at coordinate 6,018 of CBFQYI010000114.1, forward strand.
GTAGAGGCTCTTTCTGATCAGTTACAGAGATTATCAACAGAAGAAATCAGCGTTAAAATTCTTCACTCAGGTGTTGGACAGATTACAGAATCTGATATTAACTTAGCAGCAGCATCAGATGCAATTATTATTGGATTTAATGTAAGAGCTGGGGCTAATGCAAAAGAACTTGCAGATCGTGAAGAAATTGAGATCAGAACGTATTCTGTAATCTATAAAGCAATTGATGAGGTAAAAGAAGCGATGGAGGGAATGCTTTCTCCGGAAATTCAGGAGCAGGTGATTGGTAATGTTGAAATCCGTGAGGTATTCAAGATTTCTAAAGTAGGAACAATTGCAGGTTGTATGGTTCTTACCGGAAAAGTAACAAGACAATCTAAAGTACGTTTATTAAGAGATGGTATTGTTAAATTCGATGGAGAACTTGAAAGTTTGAAACGTTTCAAAGATGATGTTAAAGAAGTAACGAAAGGTTACGAATGTGGTCTGAATCTGAAAGGTTACAATGACATCGAAATCGGAGATATTCTTGAAGTATACGAAGAAGTAGCGGTCAAGAAAAAACTAAAATAAATATATCCTAAATATGTGAAAACCACTTTTTTATAAAGTGGTTTTTTTATTTTTTAATCTCATTTAATTTATAATGATTCTAAATAATTTTTTTTGAATTATTAATAATTTGTTAAAACGAATTGGGTCTGTAAAAAAATTGCTTTTTATTGAATAAAAGTTATCTATTATTATTGAATCTTATTTGTTTTATGTAAATTTTAAATGAAACAGTAAAAAAAATAGTCGTTTAAACGTTAGTTTAATTTGTGGATGTTAATATTTATTAACATATTTGCCCATTAAATATATTAAAATTTGTTAATATGAATGTTAAACTACGTGTATTAAGCGCCGGAGCTCTGTTTTTCCTAGGACAAGTAGCTTATGCGCAAAAAGCAAAGAAGGATACAGCTAGAGCTACTGAGATTGATGAGGTAGTAATGGTCGGGTTCGGACAGAAAAAATCTGTTAAAGAAGTTACAGGTTCTGTGAGTACAGTTAAAGGTGACAAACTTAATGATCTGCCAGTTTCATCTCCTGATAAAGCCCTAATGGGTAGAGTTACCGGGGTACAGACTGGAGCAGCTTCAGGACAGCCAGGGGGAATTGTAAACATCCGTGTTAGAGGTAATACTTCTGTTAATGGAAATAATAGCCCTATCTTTATTGTTGATGGAGTAAGAATTGCTTCAGGAGATCTTACAAGCTTAAACACAACGTCAAATATCTTGGCGAATTTAAGTTCTGATGATATTGAATCAATGACTGTACTTAAGGATGCAGTTTCAACATCACTATATGGAGCAGATGCTGGTGCCGGGGTAATCATTATTACTACAAAATCTGGTAAATCTGGTAAACCAAGATTCCAGTTCTCAAGTAACTATGGGGTAAATAAAACAGCTTTTAAATTACCAAATCCATTAACAAAAGATCAATGGCATGGCTTAGCGGCTCAGACAATGGCCAATACACCAGCTGTATTTGGTTATGGATCTTATCAGGAAGCTTATGATGCATTGTTTGATCCAGATCAGGATCCACTAGGATATGCAGCTTATGGTAATGTAAATACCAACTGGCAAAAAGAACTAACTAGAAATAGTGCTAATCAAAGTGAAACAAACTTCTCAGTTAGTGGAGGAAGTGATAAATTCAAATATTACTCTTCTATCGGTATGTTCAACCAGGAGAGTATCTATAAAGGAAGTGATTTCAAAAGAGTAAATGCTTCTACTAAAATTGAATATAAAGCAACTGATAAATTAACAATTAATACAGATTTCCAGTTTTCAAATAGTAAAATGCGTACTTTGAATGATGGTGGAGATTTTGCTAACCCATTGATCGCTCAGTACTTTAACCTTCCTGTTGACCCAGTAAGAAACCCTGACGGTAGCTGGTATTATGGAATTAATAATTCATTACCTTCCGGAAACTTTAACGTAGCAGCATTACAGGATATTAACTCTAGAAAAGCAAACACAAGCAGAGTATTTGCAAATTTAGGAGTAACTTATAAAATTCTTGATGGGCTTGTTTACAGAATGAATTTTGCACCTGAATATATCAATGTAGAAGAAGATGTTTACTTATCTCCTCTTCACGGTGATGGATATTCAGCGAAAGGTGATTTAACATCTAATGCAAGAAGATTTTTTAACTTCAACATTCAGAATATCTTAGAATATTCTTTCAGAATTGGAGATAAAAATAAATTCGTTGCAAGAGCAATTCAGGAAGCTTATAAATCTGATATGAGAGCTATCAATGCTGAAGGACAAGTTGTTGCTCTTTCTTCTCTTCAGACTTTAGATAGTTTTGTTAAGCCTGTTGCAGCTGGTGGAACAAAAGTGATTACATCAAGATCTGGTTATGCAGGACAGGTAAACTATAACTATGACAATATTGTTAACTTAGACTTATCTTACAGAAGAGATGCAATGTCAAACTTCTTCCCAGGTCAGAAAGGAGGTAACTTCTATTCTGCAGGAGCGAGTGTTGACTTAGCAAGAATCTTTATCCCTGATAATGATTATTTAACATTGTTGAAACTTAGATCTTCTTACGGTAAACTAGGAAATCAGATTTCAGCATCTCCTTATGCTACATACAGCTACGGTATCAATTATAATAACAATGCTGGTGCAAGTTACGGAGGTTTTTATAATCCAGGACTTAAATGGGAAACTGTTAAGCCTTTCAACGTAGGAGTTGATATTGGTCTATTAAAAGATCGTGTTTCATTAACTGCAGAATATTATAACAAGCAAACTGAAGACCTAATCTTTACTGTTCCATTGTCTCTTGCTCAAGGTATTTCAGGATACACAGATAATATCGGTACATTGGTTAACAAAGGATTTGAATTCAGTATCAATGCAGATATCCTAAAACCTGAAAATCCAAAAGGTTTTGCTCTTAGCATGGATGCTAACTTATCAACGCTTAATAATGAGTTGACTAAAATCTATGGAGGAAAAGACATCATTTCCGGAGCGACTATCTTAAGAGAAGGAGAATCTATCAACAGCTGGTACATGAGAAAATGGGCTGGTGTAGATGCTAATAATGGAGATCCATTGTGGTATGTAAATGGAGTTGATGGTGAAACAACCAATGACTATAATAAGGCGCAAAGAGCAGTTCAAGGTAATCGTTTAGCGAAATATTTTGGAGGTGTTGGTATTAAAATGTCTTATCAGAACTTCACAGTATCTGCACAAGGAACATATAGCTTTGGAGGTAAAGTATATGATGACTGGGCAATCTATACTATGAGTGATGGTCAGTACAGTTTATTCTATCCTGGATATGAGGATCAGTTAAATTACTGGACACCAAGCAATCCTAATGCTCTTAATCCTAAGCCAGTGTATGGAGGAAATAAACTTGCAAACAGAACGTCTACAAGATTCTTATATAAAGCAGATTATTTGAGATTAGCTAACTTAAAAATAGCTTATACATTTGATTCAAACTTCTTAAAAGGTTCAAACCTTAATAAAGTAACAGTTTATGTGATGGGTAACAACCTTTGGACACATGCTTATGATAAAAATTTAAGATATGATCCGGATATTGCACTTGCAGGAACAACAAACCTGAACTTGCCTCCTTTGAAATCTTATTTAGTTGGATTTAATGTTGAATTTTAAAAATTGAAAAAAATGAAAAAATACTTAATAGCATTTTCAGTTATTGCCCTTACTTCTACTGCAGTTACTTCGTGTGGTGAAGACTTTGTGGATACTGAATTTTTCCAAAGCAAACCTCAGGAAGATATTAAAACAATAGAAGAGCTTCAGTCTTTTGTATTTGGAGCTTATGGTACTATGAGAGGTGCTTCTTATTATGGATGTGATTTTGTAACAATTCCTGAATTAAGAAGTGATGCAATGTATTCTAATAACCGTTCAGGATATTATAGTACAGTTTCAAACTATACAATGCTTTCTGGTGATGCTTACGCATCAGGACCATATACTGCAATGTATACAACGATTGCTAAAGCAAACATCATTCTTGGAACTTCAAATAACCTAACTTGGGGTGAAACAGTTGATCCAGCAGAGATTGCGGTGAAAATAAAGCAACTTAAAGGACAAGCTTATGCAGTTAGAGCTCAAGCTTTGTTTGATGCTTTAAGATTATTCGGACAGCAGTATTCTGGTGGAACTACCGGAGTTGTTGTTCCTCTTCAGTATAATCCTTCTGCGAATATGGCTCGCTCTTCTGTTCTACAGACGCAGGCTCAGATTGAAGCAGATTTTAATAGTGCATTAACTAACCTTACAGGAAATGCTAAGCAGGTTTATAGTGATAAAACTGTATTGAATGAATTTTCAGTTAAGGCTTTGATGTCTAGATATTATTTATATAAAGGAGATTATGCTAAAGTACGTTCACTAGTAAACGATGTAGTAGCATCTGGAAAATATAGTGTAATCCCTCGTGATTCATATTTAACAAGCTGGACCCTTAATAATGCATCTTCTAATTCAGTATTTGAATTAGCTGTTGGACCAATTGCTGCTTTAGGTTCTACAAGTATTCACTACAAAATTGCACCAGCTAACTCATATGTAAACATGCCAGTTAAAACAGCGGTTGTATCATCTATTTCTGCTCAGGATATCAGACGTTCTATATTTAGTGCAAGTCAAAACGCTGCTGGAACTTATATTGCAGCAAAGTATCCTAATGATAACGGAGAAGATAATATCAGAGTTTCTAGATATGAAGAGATCATCCTTAATGGTATTGAAGCAGAACTTAACGGTGGTAGCACTGCTAAAGCTCAGGCATATTGGGAAATGATTTTGAAAAATAGATTAACTGATATTCTTGATACTAATGGTAATGTGGTAACAAGTGTTGCAGCGCAAATTACAGCTTTAGGACCAATTGATATGACTAAGCTTAAATCTGAAAGAAGAAAAGAGCTTGTTGGTGAAGGTTTCAGAATGTGGGATTTATTAAGATGGGGAGGTCCTATTCCTAAAAATGCTACTAACGGTAACGTAACAGCTAATATTGCAATTGGAGATAACAAATTGGCATTCCCAATTCCTTTAGCAGAAACTAACGTTGCTGGAACTTTGGTAAAATCAAACCC
>CBFQYI010000115.1:0-11164 GCA_965720825.1 uncultured Chryseobacterium sp.
TAGCTATATTTTATGATATAAAGGAAATTATAAATCATAATGATAAAAATATGTACGAAGTTAACCCTTCTGTCTTTGTTATGGTAAAGAGTAATTTTCTGGATAATAGCTCTTTAGAGTATTTAAAGAAAGGAATACAAAGTATAACACAATTTGTCAAAATATTTCCAGTCTGTTTTTCTATAGAAAAATTAGAATATAATGTCTGTGACTATCAGCCTGAGGGTATGTATTATATGTTCAGGAAATGGTTTTTTGAAAGTCATAATATGGAAGTTCCCCCCATTAATGTTTATTACGATAAGGAAACAAATAAATACGTTTTTCCAGATTTGATTGATGTTGAAGAATTATGAGTATTATAAATAATAAAGATGTACGTTGGGAATATAAAAGCCTATAATATGTAGATTGTGTCAGTAGATAAAAAATAAACCATCGCAATTGCGGTGGTTTATTTTTTAAGTAGGGTTTGAATTGAATGTAATGAAAATGGATTTATAGAGATTATGCTATTTTAGTGACAGATATTATAATCCGCAAAGAAGCTTCTGGCTATCGGTAGATCCATTGGTAGAAATCACCATGTCACCATATGCCTATACATGGAATGATCCTGTCAACTATACAGATCCTACAGGAATGATGGGGGAAAGGATAGGGGAGCCTGGAGGGCCGAACACTAATAAAGTATATGATGGCGGTGTTATAGAAGAGATAGTGCTTAAAGGCAAAAAATTGAATTGGCTGCAAAGAGTTGGTAGATTCTTGGGCTTGGGAAATTCACCATCCAGAAATGCAACAGCAGGAACAATCCCGACAATGTCTCAAGCACCTTCTGGACGAACTCATAATACGTTAGGACAATGGACACAAGCTTATAGAGATTATCAGCCTTCGTCTACAGATATGTTTGGGCAAGTAATGAAACCCATTATTGATGGTGGTCTTGACGCCGCTAACTTGCTAAGAAATGTTAATCCTATTTCTGATAAAAGAGACTATAATGGACTGGCTACTAGAATGACCAAGTGGGATGGCAATACAATGGGAGCCCAAGAAGGTCAGAATTCTAGTTTTAACGGAATTATGTTTATGGGTAGCTTTATGGTTGGGGGATTAAAAAGTAGCTCAGGAGAAATAACTATTTCTAGAGGAACAAATAACTTTTTGGAAAATGAGATAGCTAATGAAACTGGATATATTATGAGTGATGCAGCAAGAAATGCGTATATTGAAGCAATGTATTCTGGAGTCAGCCAAAGCGAAGCAGTAAATATTGCATTAAAGGCTTCGCAAAAAGCACATGTCGATAATATTGCGCATTTTGGTTCTTTAAAAAACTATATGGATGCTCATACATTATTAGGTACTGAAATTAATGGAGCCGCTCCAAGATCAATGATTTCATTTTCTACCAATGAGTCGGTAATATCTAATTTTGGAAAAAATACATATAAAACAACTACAAATAATTTTAAAAAACAAACTATAGGTGGAGAGTCAGAAGTTTTTATTTTCCATATGATTAAAATTAAAAAATAGCATTTTATGACTAAATTAATTAAAGCAGAGAATACGGAATTTATTTATTGGGATAATTTTGACTATCAAATAAGTGATAATATACTTGTTTCTAATGATGCCAAAAAATATGTTTCTCCTGATGAATTATTGAAAGTATGTCGTCCGGTTTTTACTGAGTATTATAAGAAGGGAGTCTTCATGTTGGATTATCTGTTTTGGATAGATTATACTGATATTACTAATGTAGATTTAAAAGTAGAAAATAATACATTTCAGGATATAGATTTTGAAAGGTCTGTTAAAACTTATTTTTTAAATAATTTGACATGTTTTAGCTGTGGAAAAGTATATAAAGGAGCTTTATCTGTTGACCCGGTGTTAATATATCCGAATAATTTTGGATTAAGAGATAAGAAATTGAAAATGATTAGTGAAGAAAGTAAGACGATTAAATGTCATCAATGTGGAAATGGTTTTACAAGCAAAGTTTTGTACATATTTTAGTGATTTTCCTAAGAATTGAGATTGTGAGTAAAGCATTGAAAGCTAGAGAAAATGATCCTGAAATGACAAGATGAGGAATCGTCAAAATAGTAGAACTTTACATCTATTCTCATATGATGGCTAACTAACGATGAATTACAGATGAGAATTCTGGACATAGATGGAATGAATGATCAAATCAGAAAATAATTTGTAAACTACATGGAACAGAAAACAGGTCTAAAAGTTAATCATGCAATATGGAAATGAAAATAATATATATATCTGAGATTAATTATGAGTGTTATTTTGGTGGTAATTGTTGGAAAATAGTTTACGAAGGTAAAACCACAAATATTAATATGAATAATTTCTATGGTTATCCTTTTTATATAATTTTTGAAAATATAGAAACGGTGAGTAAACAGTTGACAATGCTGATTAATAAAAATAATATATTCCTTTCCGATATTTTTCCAATAGACCTAATCTTGAAAGATATTCTTGATCACGACCAAGGTTACTGGTTAAATTTATGTTTATATTTTATTATTAAAATGGAATGCTTAGACAGTAATATTATACAGCTTTTGATTACAACTCAAAATAATAAAAAATTTAGTCAAGAATTAAGGCATAAAATAAGAAAAGTTATACTTCTTAATAATTAAGTATAATATACTTGTTTCTAATGACTTAAAAGAATATGTAGATGTTCATGAACTCTTAAAAATATGTTGTCCCATTTTTACGGAGTATCATCAAAAAGTTTAAATAGTATGATGAAAATTAAAGATGTATTACAAACAAAGCCTGATAGCGAATTTTTATACGAAGAGTTAGTAGAGTTAAATGAAGGATGGAGTTTTTACACATTACTAAAATTGAACTCATCTATTCTCATAGGATGGTTAACAAATGATGATCTTTTAATTGTAAATGGTGAGGGTATTTTTTTATATGATATTAAAAATAAAAATATTACTATGGAAGATTATGAGTCAAATTTTAAAAAAAATCTTTCCGCAGATAATTTAAAGTATACGCTAAAAGAAAGAAATGAGATGGTAGATGTTTTTGGATTAAGAGGAGGTGGAGGAAATTTATTAACTTCAGATAATGAATGGAAATTAGAAATAAATAATATCCATAATAATTTCAAGATACCTAGATTAATGAATTATAAAACAAGAAAATCATGGTTTTTTCAACTTCATGGGATGAGCTACGAAGGATATATGTATTGTGGATTTTCAAAAACACAGAAATATTTTTTAATTATGGGAGATCAGGGAATAAACATCTATAAAAAGGATTCTTAAGTGTGAAATTGATCTCAGTGATGTATCAGATGTATTGATTTGATATTTTTGAAACAATAACAATTGATTTTAGTTATTTACAAAATGAAAATTATTTTTTATAAATCCTAGTTTTACTACCACTTAAAAATATAATATGAATTATATGTCATGGAATTATAGAGGAGTTTCCTTTTTTAAAGAAGAGGTTATTCACTGTGATGGTAAGAATAATAACGAATTCCCATCAATAAAAGACTTTCAACAAAATGGAATCTATACATCAGAAATTAGAAAGAAATTGTGTAGTTATTTAGAGAATTGTCCGGAAATTGTTTCCACTTCTTACAGGCGGTTAAATGCTTATACTCTTGAGCCGATATTTTCTTTAACATATTTTACAGATGGAGATTTTATTTTCAATAATTTATTTCAGGAATATATCTATTATGAAAATTTTGTTTTACCTCAAAAATGGTATGAATTAATTAAAACCCGAAATTATATCAATGACGATTTTGAATTGAACTATGAAAGAATGTCATCGGGCGAAATTGATATATTTAATAATTTTGACAGAAGTTTTGATGATAATAGTATTATTTGTGATGTGATTTTATAAAGAGGAAAGATGTAGTCTGGGTTTGTTAATACATTTCCAGAGTATTTAGTTAGTTAATAAAAAAACACTACTGCAATTGCGGTAGTGTTTTTTTATTAAGATATTTCTGCATTTTTTAGTGTATTTTGAACTGAATCTAATGAAAATGACTTCGTAACAATGATGTTTTAATATCAGAGTTCAAACGCTCATAGAAGCTAGTGTTTGGTACTCTAAAAAGAAAAATAAAAGGCGCCAACTGTTTTTAGTTGGCGCCTTTTGGCTGTGTGTGACCAAGACGAGCGTATCTTCAAACACTTTTATTGATGATTTGGTTCGATTAAGTCAATTAAAATGGAATTCCTAAATCCGTTAATAAGATTTGATGTATGTTTTTATTGAAAAAATTCTGATATCTGATTGATGTTGGAATTCTTATAATCAACATAAATATGATAATGAAATTCATTAAGTTTTTTCAAAATCCTAAGAAATTCATTCTTCTCAACTTTATCAAGCTTTCCGGATAAAATTTTTGAGATTAAGTTGACATTAGAAACCGAGGCGTGGAAAATTTCTTCGCCTTTTTTAGTCAAATTTAGTCGTTTACTTCGCTTATCGTCTTTATCATTTTTCTCCTCCAAAAATCCTGCTTCCAAAAGTCTTTTGATGATTTGAGTTCCGGTTTGTTTCTCGTGACCGTTTTTTTCGATCAATTGAATTTTCGTTAAAAAAGGTTCGTCTTTTAAGCGGTACAGGTAGGTAAATTCTTCATTCGCTAATTCAGGGAAATCTCCCAAACCTTTTCTGATCAGTAATTTAGAATATCGTCCTAATAAGAGAACCTGTTTGCAAATTTCATTTTCGGTAAATGAAACCTGATGATTTTCATTTTTAAAAAGCTTGGTCGGACTTTCATCAGCATATTTTTTATCATTCATCCACACGCGGAAATCATCAACGGTAGAGTTGGATTTGCAGGCGTCAGAATGTTCAAATTCTTTCACTTGATGGAGCAGGTCTATGAAAAAGTCGGTTTGCATAATAATTTTGGTAAAGATATTAGTTTTTGGGAATGATTACAATTTGATGTTACTCATTCCTCCGTCAATTCCAATGATCTGTCCTGTGATCCAAGCTGAATTATTAGATAATAGAAACGCAACCATTTTTGCAATTTCGTCGGCTCTTCCAACTCTTTGCAATGGATGTCTTCTTCCTGAAGCTTCCCGTTTTTCAGGTGTTGACAGAAGTGGTGAAGCTAAATTAGTATCCGTTAAAGAGGGAGCGATGGCATTCACTCTGATTTTCTGAGGAGAAAATTCTGCGGCCATACTTTTCGTCAAACCTTCAACAGCACTTTTACTTGCAGAAATTGAGGCGTGAAAAGGCATTCCCAGCTTTGCCGCCACCGAACTGAACAATACAACAGAGGCAGTTTCCGACTTCTTCAAATTAGGCAACAGTTTCTGAATCGTTTTGACAGCACCCAAAACATTGATTTCAAAATCATTCTTGAAATCTTCAATCGAAAGCCGGTTAAATGGTTTTAAATTAATACTTCCCGGCGCATAAACCAATCCGTCAATAACTTCAGGGAATATAATTTCATCCAGATTCCCAGAAAGGATATCTATTGGATGAAATTCAATATTTAAATTTTCAATTTCAGGATTTTCGGTTCTTGAAATACCAATAACGTAATGATTTTCTGATAATATTTTTGCAGCAGCAAATCCAATTCCCTGTCCGCAACCGATAATGACTATGTTTTTCATTTTATTCTGTTTTTTATCGTTTCGAAATTCTATTATGACTTATCGTACGCTGTCTTTTACATTTAAACCTATCAATTTCAGGATTTCTTTTCATCAGATGTTTCTGGCTTACTCCAGAATTCACTCTTTTTCTCCAAAGCCGAAAACTTGATGGTTTCAGTTCTTTTCTCATCAATTCAATCACTTCAGATTCTGAAATTCCAAACTGAAATGCTATCGCTTCAAACGGCGTTCTGTCTTCCCAAGCCATTTCAATGATGCGGTCTGTTTGTATTACATTAAATTCTTTCACCATTATTTTAAATTTTTAATCGTGTGCCGGGCGATTTTAAAGTGTTCAGATTTTTTCTCATCCGTCATTTTATCCAAAGTTCGCAACATCATTCCCAATCTCGGATTTGTTTGGAAAAATTCTTTGTTATCATTCACAAAATTCCAAAAGAGGGCATCCCATTTTTCCGTCCAGTCGTCATCAGAGTAATCGCTCATCTTTTTGATGTAATTGCTTCCGCTGATGTACGGTTTTGTACTCATTTTTCCTCCGTCAGAAAAGCTGCTCATCCCATAAACATTAGGAACCATTACCCAATCGTAAGAATCGATGAACATTTCCATAAACCATTGGTAAACGTCGTCTGGATTAAGTTTCAACAGATTCATAAAGTTGGCGAAAATCATTAATCGTTCGATGTGATGTGCATAACCAGTTTCCAGGACCTTCAAAATTGTGCTGTCAATTGGTTTAATTTCAGTCCTCCCTGTATAAAAAGATTCGGGAAGCGGATTTTGATGTTTCCAATAATTTTTATTTCGCTGATAAGTTCCCTGATAAAGGTAAATCCCTCTCACAAATTCTCTCCAACCCAAAATCTGCCGCACAAATCCTTCAAGAGAATTGATGGGGATTTTATATTCGTTCGCATATCCAATGGCTTCTCTCAAAACGTTTTCTGCAGTCAAAAGTCCAATGTTTAACAATGGCGAAAGCACGCTGTGATGCAGAAAATGTTCACGCTCCACGATACTGTCTTCATAGACCCCAAAATCGGCAAACCGCAGTTCCAGAAACTGATTCAGCCAATTTTCAGCTTCCTCAAAAGTGACGGGATAGAGTTGATACGACTTTAAATTGCCATAATTTTCATTAAAATTTTTCCCGGTATAAATTTTCGCTTCCTCAAAATATGTGCTGTTTTCCGGGAATTGAACGGATGGAGCCTTTTTGTTCTTTGGATATTTTTTACGGTTTTCCGTATCGAAAGTCCATTTTCCACCGATTGGTTTTCCGGCTTTCATGAGAAGATTTCGGGAAATTCTCTGTTGCTTATAAAAATCGGTTTGATGATACGATTTTTTATCTTCAAAATAGTCTTTCAAATCTTCCTTAGTATTTATAAACAAAGGACTTTCAATAATCTCTAATTCCAATTTAGTTTCCTTAATTCTCTTTTCAAGCCAATTGTCACAAACATCCGTGATGAGAATTTTATCAAAATTTAGTTTTTCTAAATGCTTCACTAAATTTCGAACATCAGAAAGTGGGGAAGTACTTTCAATATATTCCACCTTGAATTTTTCTTTGGTCAAAAATTCCTCATAAAACTTCATAGTCGCCCTATGAAAGGCAATTTTCTGTTTGTGAAATTTGTATTGTTTAAAAAACAGAAACTCTTCCACCAAAAAAACAGGTTGATTTTTATCCAGATAATCCGTGTCTTTAAAAAGCTGATGCGGAAATATCAATTGCGCCGTTGAAGATGCTACTTTAGCCATAAATTTCTGAATTTTCGATCCGAATCATACTGCTTAGCCTGTTTTTCAGCATTGAAAGTTCTGCTTCTCGGGTCATTTCCAACGCCGGCGAGATACATCCAGTTTCCATAATTGCTGTGAACATCGTAATCGATGAGCATTTCCTCAAAATAAGCTGCACCCATTCTCCAATCCTGCTTCAGGATTTTGCAGAAATAGGAAGCTGCGTTTTGTCGTCCGCGGTTGCTCATCCAGCCAGTGTTTTTAATTTCCAGCATATTGGCATTGATAAAATCAGAATCTGTCTCGCCATTGATCCATTGGTTAATTAAATTTTGATCATATTTCCATTCGTATTTCCGTTCTGAAATTCCATTTTGCTGAAATATTTTATCCCGAAACTGCATTGAAGTAAATTTGAAAAAGTCTCTCCAAAGCAATTCAAAAATAAGCCAATACGTCGATTCGTTACTTCCAAATTCATCCTCATATTTCTTGATTTCGTGGAAAATAGATACTGCAGACAGACTTCCGTTGGCAAGCCACGCTGAAAATTTGCTGCTATAGTCTTTATCAATTAAATCATTTCTTGTATCTTTATAACAACTTAGATTTCTAGTTTCAAAAAAGTAATGATTCAATCGTTGAAATACTTTAGTTTCACCACCCGAAAATGGAAAAGCAGAAGATTGATGCATTTCAAAATCATCAAAACCTAAAGTCTTAAATGTAATATCGTCGCTGTTTATTTTTAAATTTAAAATGGATTTAGTGTATACGATATGTTCAGCATTAAATTCATTTCTGATTTTAAAATCTTTCTCTATTTTTTGTCTGAATGTAGTAAACAGTAGAGGAATTTTATCTAATCGTTCTTTAACGAAATCTGGTTCAAGCAAAAGTTGAGAATAAGATTTTACCCATTGTACATCAGGAAAGATGGTTTTGATTTGATTTTCCAATTCAATTTCTTCCTTTGTCCATTCTCTCTGACAGAATATTTTTTCAACCTGAAAATCTTTAGAAATCTCCTTAAAAATATCTTCGGTCTTACCCAATTTTTTAAGAAACGGAATCTTCTTTTCTTTTAAATTATTTTCCAAGTCCGAAACAGTTTGCAACAAAAATTGAGCCCGAAATTTTCCAATTTTCTTAAAACTAAGTTGTGTCGAATTGAAAAAAGTTTTGTCAAAAATATACACTGCAAGAAAAGGTAAATGTTCTTGCATCACGTTGAAAAGCGATTCATTGTCTCTGATTCTTAAATTATTTCCGAACCAGAGGAGGTTGATTTTTTGTTTTTCCGGCATTTTTCGCTGCAATATTTTACTTCGTCCCAGTTTTTCTTCCATTTTTTCCGCCAGTTGAATGGCAGTCCGCAGACTTCACAAATCTTTGAAGGTAAGTTGGCTGGCATTTATTGGTTAAAATTTTTGTACTGATTGATTACTACATTTTTGGCTTTCAAATCGTGCATCATATTATACAAGCCAAAAAATGTACGGTTCAGATAAATAAAATGTTTCGAACCTCTGTTGGTATTCATTCCTTTCATATCGCTGATTTTGGCGTATTTCTGACCCAGATCTGCAATTTCCTGAAAGAAGGATTCCTCAGAAAAATCAAAAATTTCTGCGTTAAAAGGTCTTGTGAACAATTCCAGCAATTCGTAGAATAATTTGGTGAAAAATTCCTGTTCTTTAGCAGAATCATTAGAACTCAAAATCTCCAGATCGTATAACTTTTCTTTGTAAAATTCAGGATTATTAAGATTCTCAAGTTGAGCCAACTCAAAATAGGGTTTATAAAAGTCATTCGGGATTTCTTTGATACATCCGAAATCAATCACGAGCAGTTTTTTATCTTCTGAAACCAGGAAATTGCCTGGATGAGGGTCTGCGTGAACCTGTTTTAGGACGTGCATCTGGTACATATAGAAATCCCAGAGTGTCTGTCCGATTTTGTTCAAATCTTCCTGAGAATTTTTCAATTTTGTGAATTCCGAGAAATGTTTTCCGTTCATCCAATCCATTGTGATGATTCTTTCGCAAGATAATTCAGGATAATATTTTGGAAAATCTAAATTCGAAAGATGACTGCATTTTTTAGAAATTTCCTGACTTCTTTTCAGTTCAAGATCATAATCTGTTTCCTCAAACAATTTATTTTCTACTTCCTGAAAATAAGATTCTGAAGCTTCTTTCTGGATATTAAACATTTTCATCGCAATAGGTTTTACCATTTTCAAATCACTTGAAATGCTTTCTCTCACACCGGGATATTGAATTTTTACGGCAAAATTTTGACCATCTTTTTTCGCTTTATGAACCTGTCCGATACTTGCCGCGTTAACGGATTCATTTGTGAACTCATCAAATAGATCCTCCGGATTTTTTCCGAAATATTTTCTAAAAGTTTTCTTTACCAAGGCTCCCGAAAGCGGCGGAACAGAAAATTGCGACAAAGAAAATTTTTCAACATAAGCCTGCGGAAGAATGTTTTTCTCCATGCTTAACATTTGGGCAACTTTCAAGGCTGAGCCTTTCAGTTCTTTCAGAGAATCATAAATGTCGGTTGCGTTGTTTTCATTCAAAGCTTTTCTCGCTTCGTCCTCATCTTTATTTTTTGTGATTTTATTTCCGTAATATTTAATGTAATTAACACCGACTTTTGCTCCTGCCTTCAGCAAGCTGCTCGTTCGTTCCAGCTTTCCTGTTGGTATTTTATTGAGTGTTTTCATCTGCTATTTTTTAAATTTTTCTTTAAATAAAAACTTTCCGAGGTCAACTACTTTTCTCAAAGGTTCGTTATCCATCAGCTCAAATCCTGTATCAATTGTTTTTTCGATAAATATATCCGTCTTTTCGAATGATGGAGATGTATCTTTTTTCCAAAATTCGATAGCGGAAACCAAATGAATCCACAACGCTTCTTCACGAGCTTTTTCGTGGAAATTTTTCACATCATCTTTCGCTTTTTGAATCATTTCCCAATCATTAAAATCAAGAGTTTTGATGAATTGTCGATGCGTTTCCTTAAGTTGATTTGAAATTTTTGCCAAGTGTAATTTGTCATTCCCCAAGATCATCAGAACCAAAGAACGGTTCATCGTCATATTTTCAAAAAAGATAAAATAGACATTCAAAAGTTTTTCTTTTGAAGTAATTTCATCAAAATTGTTAACTTCCGAAGCTAACTCTACAGATTTATCAAAAAGATTGACCAATATTGATTTCTCTATCTGTTCAAAGCTTGAAAAGTAATTGTAAAAGTCTTTTTCTTCGAACTCATTGTCTTTTGCGAAGAGGTAAATATTTTTTGGTCTTTCGCCGTGATTCAAAACGTAGTCACCATACAATTCAAATATTTTATCTTCTGTAATTATATTTTTTTGCTCCATTATTGATTTTATTTATTAACAAATTTAGTAATTAATTTTACTAATTAAATAAATTAGGTATAAATTTATACTATAATAATGATTCAAAATATAACTAATGCTTACAATACAGGCTCAATCTAATGTTCCGACCGATTTTGGAATGTTTACCGTCTATGCATTTTCTGAAAATGAAAATGACTGGTGTCCACATTTGGTTTTGGTGGCTGAAAAAACAGATTTTAATGAAGTTGTGAATGTAAGTTTCCATTCGGAGTGCATTATCGGAGAAGTTTTCCATTCGAGGAAATGTGAATGCGGACAACAACTGGATGCGGCAGTA
>CBFQYI010000116.1:0-11162 GCA_965720825.1 uncultured Chryseobacterium sp.
GAAAAAGAACAACTGTTCAGAGAACTTTTGGTTCATCCTAAAATCAAAAATATCAATGGTAAAGGTTTGATGCTTGCCGTGAACTTAGGAACTCCTGAATACACGCTGGAAGTAGCTAAAAAATGTATGGAAAGAGGGCTGATTGTTTTCTGGCAGTTGTACAGAAATGAATACCTGAGAATCTCTCCGCCTCTTACATTATCTCTGGATGAAATCCGGGAAGGATGTCAGATTATTCTTGATATACTGAATGAAAATTAAAGATAAAATCTCTCTGTAAAGGAGAGATTTTTTTATGTTTTGCATGGTAGTTTTTAGCTTTAAAACTTAACATCGCAGAGATTTAAATCCAGTGATAAATATCATGCAGATTCTATAAAAAAGTAATTGTTTTTTTGCGTAATAAAAAAATTAATTTATATATTGCGGGACGATAAAACAAAGATTATATGGCGAAACATAAAGTCCATTACGAATTTCCAATGCACTGTTTATCAGAGATTTTATATGAATATCTGGCAACTGCAGAGGGATTGTCTGAATGGTTTGCGGATGAGGTAACAGAGAAAGGCGATGATTTCTTTTTTAGCTGGGGTGGAGGACCTGCTGAGAAGGCCACTTTGATCAGATATAAGCCTGAAGGTTTCGTGCGTTTCAGATGGGAAGAAGATGAAGGAACAAAAAATTTCTTTGAAATGACTATCACAATTGATGATATTACAGAAGATCTGGCTTTAAATATTACAGATTTCTGTGAAGAAGGTGATGAAGAGGAAAATGCAATGTATTGGGAAAATCTTATCGAAAACCTGAGAATAAAACTAGGTGCGGCATAATACCGGGCTATATGAAATGATAAAACTGATGAACGATTTATCGTTCATTATTTTTTTGTAAATAAATCACATCAAAAATTGGAAAATCAATATTTTACATCAGACGAGTTAAATGTAAAGAACAGAGCTTTTCTTTGGGGAGACTCAGTAAAAGTTTCTTTCTTTGTAAGAAATGGTGGATTGATCATGGACGAAGAATGCTATTTTTTCCTGATGGCTTCCATGAGAAAGATGAGACTGAACATTCCTTTGACTTACACCCTGGAGTTTTTCCAGACCCTTTTTCAAAAAGAAATTATTGAAGGTAAAGGAGTAAAGAATGGAATTATCAATTTCCAGGTGTTCAGAAATAATGATGGAGTGACATTGGCAAAATCTTCTGTTTCCTATTTTTACGAAGTAACAGAAATGGCAGATGTGCTTGCAGTTCATCAAAGACCTTTGGAATTGGATTTGATTAAAGAAATTAACGTTAATAACAACCTTTTGAGCAATATCAGGGTTCACTGTCCGGAAAATATTTATGGAGTGATCTATGCCCAGGAAAATGACCTTGATGATGTGATTCTTTTGAATCCAAACAAAAGAATAGCGCGTACCACTGCCGGAAATCTTCTCTTTTTAGAAGGGGATGTTATTAAAGTACCAAAACAGACAGAAGGAGCTTACATTTCTCCTTTAATGGAAAACTTTGTTACTTTTTTACATAAAAATAACCTTGCTGATATCCAGGAACACGAGATTATCGCATTTGAATCTCAGAAAGCTGAAGAAATTTTAATGATTTCTGATGAGAAAGGTATATTTTCTGTAGGTAAGATAAGAAACAAGACTTTTGAAACCTCCCGTTTCTCTGAACTGGTAGAAAGCTGGAAGAAAAGTTTTAATCTATAAAATTGACAAACCCGGTAAACAACAAAGTTCCAGAAGTCCTTTACCGGGTTTTATTCTGAGTAAATCAGAAATTGTTTTTTTTTATTTAGTATTCGTTGATAATCTCAACAAATTTTTGTGCGATTTCTTTTTGCCCCTTTTCACTGGTAATATAATTCCTGTTGTCAGAATTATTAATGAAGCCTAGTTCTACCAATACAGCAGGTGCTTTGGTTTCTCTTAGCATGTGAAGATTGCTTTCTGATATTTTACGGGCATTGAATTTCTTATAGATTTTTCCAGCTAATTCCTTTGAAACATCAGAATTTTGAACGTAAACTTCAAATCCGTTATCGGAACTTTCTTTTTCAGGAGAACTGTTCACGTGAAGGGAAATAACCATTTCAGGATTCAGTTTGTTGATCAGATCTGTTCTTTCGGCAAGAGTAGGATAGCTGTCTGAATCCCTTGTTAAAATAACTTCATATTTGTCCTGGCTTTCATTGATTTTCCGGATTTCCTTAGCAACACTCAATGCAATATTTTTTTCCAGAATTTCACCATAAGTTGCCCCAAAATCATTTCCGCCATGTCCGGCATCGATGACAATGTATTTTTTGTTGATAGGAGTAAATGATAAAAAAGCTGTAGAAAATATTGATAAAGCAAGTAATGTAATACCTTTCATATCAGTGATTTTAGTTTTCCAAAGAACGGAAAAACTTTCTTTAAAATTGGTTAAAGGAATCTTAAAGTTTGTTAATTATCAGAGTGATACGAAAAATATGCTTTTAGTTTAGTGAAATATCTTCAGGTGAATTGGCCCAGAGAAGAAATTCTCCACCAAGATTCTGCATGATAGATTTCCAAAGCGTCTGATCATTGGGAAGCGTATAGTCAAGATTATAAACATCCACTACAGTCCACATTTTCCTCTGAACCTCGGTATCCAGCTGGTTAGGAGACCACCCGGAATATCCTGAAAAGATTTTGATATGGTTAATGTCCAGTTCACTGCTTAAAACCCCATTAATAATACGTTCAATATCTTCTGTAAGGTAGTATTCATCAGTGATGTCTGTATAGATCTCTGTAACTCTTTTGCCTTTTACAATGAAGAATACCTTATCGTTTTCTACAGGCCCTCCATCATATACCTCAATTTTAAAGTCAAAAAAATCTTTGAACTTGCTACTCATCTGGCTGTTCTTTTTATTCAATATCAAACCAAATGCACCACTTTCATTATGTTCAATAACCAATACTACCGATCTGGAAAAAATATCGCCGGAAATGTCAGGTGTCGAGATTAATATTTTACCTTTGTATGAGTGATTCATACTCAAATTTAATAAAAAATATTTATGGAAAACCTGCACGACAAAAGAAAAGTGTACGAGAAATCCCAACTTATTGAAAGTGAGATAAAACAAAATCCAATTGAGCAGTTTAGAGACTGGTTTTTGGAAGCGAATGAGAGTCCGATGATCTCAGAAGCTAATGCTATGGCGGTTTCTACAGTAGAAGAAGATGGGTGTCCAAGAACAAGAATGGTGCTTCTTAAAGCATATACCCATGAAGGATTTATTTTTTATACCAATTATAACAGCAGAAAAGGAAAAGCAATAGAAAGCAATCATAAAGCCTGTCTGCATTTTTTCTGGCCTAATCTTGAAAGGCAGATCATTATCAAAGCAGATCTTGAAAAGGTAGCAGAAAACCTTAGTGACGGCTATTTTCATTCAAGACCGAAAGGGAGCCAGCTGGGTGCTGTAGTTTCTCCGCAAAGTCAGGTGATCCCCAACAAAGAGTTTTTGGAAGAAAAATTGAAAGAACTGGAAAAGGAGTATGAAAATACGGAAGTCCCAAGACCAGCCAATTGGGGTGGATATCTTGCAAGACCTTATGAAATAGAATTCTGGCAGGGAAGGCCCAATCGTCTCCATGACCGGATTATTTATCAGCTTGAAGATCTGGATTGGAAAATTTCAAGACTGGCTCCTTAATGGGAAAGTTAGAAGTTAGAAGTTAGAAGTTAGAAGTTAGAAGTTAGAAGTTAGAAGTTAGAAGTGGTGGTTATTAATATGAGACAAACCATTTGAAAATATAAACTCTGTAATTCAATAGAAGCGGGCTTTAGCCCGCTTATTTGTTTACAATAGTAAAAGGCTTTAGCTAAAACTTATTTAGTTTGAACAGAATAATGACAACATATGCTGTATTATATTAACTTTTAAGTTTTGGCTAAAGCCGTGGGAATTGATATTTATTTTTAAACGGGCTAAAGCCCGTTCCTATTGAATGCATATGTAATTCAATTGTAATATTCCTTAATTTTTCTAATAATTTCCTGTAAAATTGTCATTATCAATAGAAGCGGGTTTTAACCCGCTTATTTCATTATGCCTAGATGATGAGGCTTCAGCCAAAACTTAATAATTCTTACCCTTTTAAATCTTCTTAATGGTTTAATTTTCTATCACCATTGGAAATAAAAAAAGAGCTATTTCTTAGAAACAGCTCTTGAATTTTTGTAATCTGAATGATTATTTTTTCTTAGCACCTGAAACTGCATTTGATAAATCAGCTCCAGCCTTAAATTTAGCAACTTTTTTAGCAGCAATTTTGATCGGCTTTTTAGTTGCAGGGTTAATACCTTGTCTAGCCGCTCTCTCAGCTACTGAGAAAGTACCGAAACCTACTAAAGAAACTTTTCCATCTTTTTTCTTTAAAGTAGTTGTAACGTTACCAATGAAAGATTCTAAAGCAGCTTTTGCTGCAACTTTAGTGATACCTGCATCTTTTGCGATTGCGTCGATTAATTCAGACTTGTTCATAATTTTTAATATTAAAGTTAGTTCGTAATTATAGCAAATATAGTACTATTTTCTAATTGTGCAATTTTTTTATTAAAACTTGTAAAATTTTTTTGCTTTTCACTCAAATCAGTTAAAATATGATAATTCCACTTTTCACAGAAAATCTACGTTACAGGTTACTAAAATCATGCCAAATGCTTATGTGTATTGACTTTAGCAAAAAGTTAATATTATTTTTCGTATTTATTAAATCCTAAATTGTGTATAAACAATTAATTTTTTTGACCATATGATTGTTAAATCTCTAAGTAATTTTTAAATTTCTTATGTTTTGTGAAATTAAACCCCTGTGTTTGTGGGAGTTTTAAAATGTTAATAAAGACCTGTTTTATTAATTTTTATTAATAAATTTGCAGCATGTTAATAGAAGTTTTCAAGTCTAAGATTCATAGGGTGAGAGTAACTGCCTCTGACCTTAATTATATAGGGAGTATAACGATCGATGAAGATCTTATAGAAGCTGCCGGTCTGGTAGTGGGAGAAAGGGTCTATATCGTAAATGTGAACAACGGAGAACGTTTTGATACCTACGTGATCAAAGGGAAAAGAAAATCAGGAGAAGTGTGCCTGAATGGGCCTGCAGCAAGAAAAGTACAGAGAGATGATATCATCATCATTATTGCTTATGCTCAGATGACTCCGGAGGAAGCAAAAGACTTCCAGCCGAAGATTGTTTTCCCGGATGAAAAAACAAACCTTCTTACGTAGTCCATGGAGAAAACATCAAAAAGTCCGGTAAAATCAATACTTACAATAGTAATATCGCTTGCTTTTGCAGGCTTTTTTTTATGGCTTGCCTTAAGGGGACTGGATTTTAAAGTTATTCAGAAGTCACTGGCAAAAGCGAATTATATCTGGGTATTATTTGCTTCCGTATTTGGTCTTTTAGCATACTGGTTCAGAGCGATCCGCTGGAACCTGATGCTTGAACCCATGGGACACAGAATTTCAAATTCTAATGCACTTTGGTCTATATCATTCGGATATCTGATGAATCTTACTATCCCGAGAAGTGGAGAAGTGGCGAGAGCTACAGCTTTATATGGAGTTGAGAAAGTACCTGTGGATAAATCCTTCGGGACAATTATTTTGGAAAGAGTGGTGGATCTTATTTGTATGATGGGATTTTTAGGACTGACATTATTGTTCAAATATGATGCAATTCTGTCATTCTATAAAAATTCTGGAGTCAATATCAATCCTACTAAAATAATATTAATCCTTTCCATTCTGGTTGTAGGAATAGTCTTATTTTTTGTATTTAGAAAGAAACTGGCAGAGGTTCCGTTTTTAGGGAAAGTAGTCAACTTTATTGATGGTATTTTCCAAGGGATCACTTCCATTTTTAAATTAAAAGAAAAGGGAAAATTCATCCTTTATACATTAGGAATCTGGATTTGCTATTATCTAGCTGCTTATCTGGTGTGCTTTGCTCTTCCTGAAACCTCGGAATTTACCTTTGCAGACGGTTTCTTCATTATTGTTGTAGGAACATTGGGAATGATTATTCCTGCCAGTGGAGGAATCGGAGCATATAACCTTGCCATGAAGTATGGTTTTATGGCTCTTTTCATTTCAGTGGGGAAAAGTGCAGATTTCGGGGGTGAAATGGGGCTTACTTATTCCTTTATTTCTTTACCGCTGCAGATTGTGATTATGCTGGTAATGGGATTAATTTCAATTCCTATGCTGGCCAAAGCGAGAAACAATGCTGTTTCAGATAAAGAATTTGAAAAGTAATTCAATACATTTATATACAATACAAGGTTCAATTTTTTAATTGGACCTTTTTTTATGGCCATTTTGTGACTTAAAGAGTTTAAAATTAAGCGGTATGGAACATTTTTTCATCAATAAATTTGGTCAATTCGCAAATCACTTCTATCTTAAGGCAAAAAATAATCATAATATAAAACACTATGGCAATTAATCTACAGAAAGGACAAAAGATCGAGATAGGATTGACGAAAATGACGATTGGATTAGGCTGGGATCCGAATGAAGGAACCGGCTACGACTTTGACCTTGATGCTTCTGCAATCATGATTGATTCTGACAGAAAATTAGTAAGTGAAGAATACTTCGTTTTTTACAATAACCTGAATTCTCCGGATGGAGCGCTTACCCATACAGGAGATGATCCCAGTGGTAAAAACAGTGATGGTGACGATGATGAAGCTATTATTATAGACCTTGATAAAGTAGACTCAAGAGTGGAAGAGATTCTTTTTGTGGTCACCATTGAAGACTTTGAAAGAAGAAGACAAAATTTCGGACAGGTACGAAACTCTTATATCAGAGTAGTAGACAATCATTCCAACCAGGAGATTGCAAAATATGAACTGGATGAAGATTTCTCTATTGAAACCGGCGTAGAATTCGGAAGATTGTACAAAAGAAACGGAAGCTGGAAATTTGAAGCTTCAGGAATAGGATACAGAGCAGATTTAGGCTTCTTCCTTGAAAAATACTACAAGGGGCAAATCATCAAATAAAATCATCAAATACACAAAAAACTATAACTATGGCAATTAATTTACAGAAAGGACAAACGATAGATTTAAGAAAGAATGACCGCGGAGAAAGCGTTTATGATCTTTCAAAAGTAACCATCGGTTTAGGATGGGACGTAAGAAAACAAGGAAGTGGATTCTTCGGTAAACTGTTCAGCAAGGAAGCAGAATATGATCTTGATGCTGTCGCCTTTCTTTTAGATGGCAACGGAAAAGTAGCCAATCTTGGAAGAACGGTACAGACCAATGACGGAAGACAGATGGGACTTTACCAGGGAGATGTGGTTTTCTTCAATTCTATGCAGCACCCAAGTGGAAATGTATGGCTTACAGGAGATAACAGAACCGGAGCAGGAGATGGTGATGATGAGCAGATCATTGTAAGACTGGATCAATTGGATCAGAGCTATCAGAAGATTGTGTTCATTGTTACCATTTATCAGGGAAGAACCAATAATCAGCACTTTGGAATGATCGAAAATGCATTTATCCGTGCAGTAGATGCTTCGGGAAAAGAAATTACAAAATACAGCCTTTCCGGTGATTCAAGTATGAATGGTAAATGTGCAATGGTCTTTGCAGAAGCATACCGTCACAATGGCGACTGGAAATTCCGTGCTGTGGGAGAGCCGCATAATACAGATAACTTTATAGATATTCTGAGACAGCAGTACGCTTATTCCAACTAAAATTTAAATTTTTTTCAACTCAAATATAAGCCGGCTTGGAAGTCTCCGACTCCCTCCGCCGGCTTCAGAATTAATACTTGTCTATAATGAGCAGGAGATTATTAGCTTATTTTTTATTAGATACTTCAGGTTCTATGAACGGAGAGCCTATTCAGGCTTTAAACAATGGTTTCAACGGCCTTATCAGTATGCTTCGTGCAGATCCGCAGGCGATGGACAGTCTGCATTTGAGTGTCATTACCTTTGATAGAGATGTTAAGAATATTATACCCTTAACAGATCTGGCAAGCTTTTATCCAATGGAAATTACCTGTCCGGATAGTGGTCCTACTCATACAGGAGCTGCTTTGGAAATGGTTTCCGAATTGGTTCAGAAAGAAATTGTAAAAGAGTCGGCTGATGCAAAAGGAGACTGGCAGCCGTTACTATTTATATTTACGGATGGAAAACCTTCGGATATTCAGAAATACAGGCAGATGATCCCTGTGATCAGAGGACTGGAATTTGGAGCTATCGTAGGATGTGCAGCAGGCCCGAAAGCAGATGAACAGTTTCTGAAAGAACTGACGGATCATGTAGTAAAGCTTGATACTACAGATGCTATTACCCTTTCTTCCTTTTTCAAATGGGTGAGTTCTTCCATTACACAAGGCGGACAATCTCAGAATACAGGAGAAAACATCACATTACCTCCGCCACCATCGGAGCTTACTATTATTATTTAAAAAATTGTCTTTACACCATGAGAAGACTGCCTATTTATTTTTTAGTAGATATCTCCGAATCTATGGTAGGAGAGCCTATTGAGCAGGTACAGGAAGGTATCGCCAATATCATCAGGGAATTAAAAAAAGATCCGTATTCACTGGAAACGGTTTATATTTCTGTGATAGGTTTTGCAGGAGAAGCGGAAGTGATTACTCCAATGCAGGATATTATCAGTTTTTATCCTCCTAAAATTCCAATCGGAAGTGGAACGTCACTTTCTCAGGGATTAATTAAAGTGATGGATTGTATCGACAGGGATATTGTGAAAACAACGTATGAAAGAAAAGGCGACTGGAAACCTATCGTCTTCCTTTTTACAGACGGTGTTCCCACGGATGATGCCACCAAAGCCATTGAAAGATGGACTCATAAATACAACGGGAAATCCAATACGATTGCTGTATCTATTGGTGAAAATACAAACTACAAACTTCTAGGTTCGCTGGCAGACAATGTTTTACTATTCAATAATTCTGATGAGAATTCTTACAAAGAGTTTTTCAAATGGGTAACGGATTCTATTAAAACTACCAGTCAGAGTGTAACAGAAGCGAAAAAAGAAGGAATTAATTTGTCTAAAATTGATTCTCTTATTCTGGAGAAAGTAGATCCTGAAATGGAACAGAGATTCCCGGATAATAATTTTGTAGTACTGAATGGAAAATGTCAGGAAACGGAAAAGCTTTATCTGATGAAATTTAAAAAAACATTTGCCGAATCAAGCATACCGGGAATGGCTACAAGATATTACAGATTGGATGGTGCTTATAAAATTGATGAAAAAGCCTACTACAGACTTTCCTCCAATCAGAAGACCCATCTTAAAATCAATATCGAAGAGCTGGATGGCGGAACTTCATGCCCTCATTGTGCCAATCCCATTGCGCTGGCTACCTGTTCGTGTGGAGGTATTCACTGTCTGAGAGGCGAGGGATACAGTAAATGTCCATGGTGCGGAACGTCGGATTATTATGGATTTTCCGGTGGAGGATTTGATATTAACAGAACTTTAGGCTAATGATGGGCAAATTTTTCCGGAAATCAGGTGATGAATCCAAGCCGAAAACGATGGAACAGACTCTTATCTATAAAGAAAAAGAAGAATTCAAAGACGTTCATTGGGTGTTGAAAAATGCCAGTGCCAAACAGTTCTATGAGTTCAGTCTCGACATGGAAGATTTTCCCAATATCAGGATTCAGGATATCGGAAACCTGAAAGAAACTGGTCTTAGTTTTGAGAACAATATAATTTCAGGAACTCCGGTGATGAATAATATGTATCATCTGGATGTTCGGTTTTATCACACCCATGATCAGAATCAAATTGAAATAAAGAAAATCCAACTGTTTGTTAATGCAGATCCGAAAGACTTATGGAAGAATATTCCAAGCGATACAAACGCGGCTTTCTATAAATCGGAAGAAGACTCATACAAAGGTCTTTTTTCAGACAAAAAAATTGTTGTGGCTTCCAAAAGAGGCCGTTCCCATGCTCATGAAGGCAAATTTCGTGAAGACGATTTTGCTGTAAATACGCTTTCCAATGGCTGGAATATTGTTTCTGTTTCAGATGGAGCGGGCTCGGCCTCAGCTGCCAGAGCAGGTTCAAGACTGGCAACCACAACGGTGAATCAGTTTTTCAACTCCCAGGAGATTTTAGACCAGATTGAAAATAACATCAATGTTTTATATATCAATCAGTTTTCTGATGAAGAACAATTGAAAGCCAAGCAGTATATCATCAATATCTTATCGGAAAGTGTTTTACATGTTTATCATGCATTGGAAAGAACAGCGATAGAAAATGCCCTTTCTGTGAATGATCTGCACGCTACACTTATTTTTACATTGTTTAAAAAGTTCAGTTTCGGATATGTCATTCTGAGTTTTGGAGTAGGAGACTGCCCGATCAATCTGATCAAGACTGACTTTTCTGAAGTAAAACTTTTAAACCAAATGGATGTAGGAGAGTTTGGTGGTGGCACTCGTTTTATCACCATGAAAGAAATTTTCAACGATACAATGGCTTCCCGTTTCCAAATTACCTGTGTAGAAGATTTTTCTTATCTCGTGCTGATGACAGACGGGATTTATGATCCTAAATTTACCACAGAAAATAAACTGGAAGACAAAGAAAGCTGGAAAGCACTTTTTGAAGACCTTGCCGGAAATAATGATGACCGGACGAAAGCGGATTTCATCAACGATGAAAAAATTGATAAAGAACTTTTAATCTGGAGCGATTTCTGGAGCAGAGGAAATCATGATGACCGTACATTGGCCATAATCTATTAATACCATGAAAAAGACCATTAAGGTTGTCTCTGTTCTGGACACAGCCAAAACCTATGAATATATAGATGAAAACCCTATCCGGGGCGGAGTGAAAGATGTTTACTTTTCGCCCGATAAAGACTATGTAGTCGCTTTCTACCGAAATCCGCTGGATGAAGGACAGAAAGAAAGAATCATGAGAATTGTTTCCACTTATCTGCAGAGTATACAGAATGGGAATACTTCAGACTACTTTCTGAACGAAATTTTCAGATGGCCTTACGATATTGTTGAAAAAAATAAACTCACAGGAATTGTAGTTCCGGTTTA
>CBFQYI010000117.1:0-11136 GCA_965720825.1 uncultured Chryseobacterium sp.
AGCCAGTCACTGTTTCTGCTGTTTTCAATATATAAGCTGTCTGCCCGCTTTGCGATCATACCCTCCAGTTTCATTTTTTTCATCTGAGCAAAAAGCTCAATGCCCTTTTCAGGAATATGATCACAATATTGAATGCTGTCAGTTTCAATTAAAGCTTCTTTTAAAAGTTCTTTTCGCTGGATGAGCGGAATTTCTTCGGTAGAATGGCCATTGAGCCATAGAAGGTCAAAAACCTGATAAACAAGAGCTGTGCTGGGATTATCACCGATTTGTTGTAAAAGCTGAAAATTAGGCTTTTCCTGTTCGTCATAGGCTACAACTTCGCCGTCCAGGATCATATGATGTTTCTGTTTGTCGAAATCCTGGGCAATTTTGTCAAATTTTGATAAAAAAGAAATTCCGTTCCGGGAATAGAAGAGTGGAGTATCACGGCTGAGGTCAGCAATAGCTCTGTAGCCATCCCATTTTATCTCAAAGATCCAGTCTTTATCATTGAAGGCCTCCTCTGAAAGTTTGGCCAGCATAGGTTTAATAAAAGACTTTAATTTTTTCTCGTTTGCTAAAGAATTAAAATTTCTGAAGGGTTTTTCAGAAGTTATTACTTCTCTTTTTTTGTTTTTAGGCTTTTTTTTTCCTCTAAAAATTGGGTGACCAGAGATTTTGGTGAAGTGTTTTCTTCAGCATTGTAAGGACTTTCTGCAAATTCATCTTTGTGTTTGATGAGCAGCCATGAGTTGTCATCCGTATTTTTCATTTTAACCAGAGCAAATTCACCTTTCAGTTTTTTGCCATGTAAAAAAAATTTTAACGAACCTGCATGCAATTCCTTCAGAAGTTCTTTTTCATCAGAAAGTTTAGAATTTTCTTCTAGAGGCTCATAAGTTCCCCTGTCCCATACTTCCACTTGTCCGGCACCATAATTTCCTTCCGGGATATTTCCTTCAAAATCTTTATAATCGTATGGGTGATCTTCCACCATCATGGCAAGACGTTTGTCTTTCGGATCTAATGACGGACCTTTCGGAACGGCCCAGCTTTTCAATACGCCTTCCATTTCAAGCCGGAAGTCATAATGAAGTCTGGTAGCGGCATGTCTCTGGATCACAAAAATCAGTTTGTCTTTACTTTTTTTTGTTTCTCCTTTGGGTTCGCTGGTTTCATCGAACTTTCTTTTTTTATGATAATCTTTAAGAGCCATTATGATGCGGATTTTGATTTGGAACTGCTTAGACTTGCTTTTAACTGTGCCATCAGATCTATCACTTTACCTTCTTTTGCAGGCTGAACTTTTTTGGCTTTTATATTTTTACCTTTTGCTTTCTGTTTAATGATCTTCATCAGTGCATCAGAATAGGTGTCTTTATACATCGCAGGATCAAATTCCTGAGAAAGTTGTTCAATAAGATTGACGGCCATTTTGAGCTCTGCAGGTTTTGGAGCCTTTTGAGCAGGCATTTTTAAGTCTGTATAATTTCTTATTTCCTGATTAAACCTCAATCGGTTTAAAACCAGGATCTCTTCATTGTAAGGACGTATCATTCCAATGGTTTCAGTCTCACGGAGTACAAATGTTCCGATTCCTACCATGGATGTTTTTTCAAGAGCTTTTAATAGAAGTATGTAAGCACTTTCTCCATTTTTCTGGGGTTCCAGATAATAAGGGGTTTCAAAATACACACTATCTACTTCCTCTTCTTTGACAAACTGGTCAATGGAAAGTATTTTTGTCTTTTCAGGGCTTGCCGCTTCGTAATCTTCTTCATCAAGAACGATATATTTTTCGTCCATGAGATAACCTTTGACGATGTTTTCCCACTTAACCTCTTTTCCTGTGTTTTCATTCACTCTTTTAAACCGGATATTGGAAAAATCAGATTTGTCAAGCATATCGAGATCTAATTTTGTGGTTTCTGTTGCTGAGTAAATTTTAACAGGAATGTTTACTAAACCGAAGCCAATGGCGCCGTTCCAAATTGCTTTCATTGTCTTACGTTTTTAAAAATCAAGCAATTAACATGCCGTTGGAAGCCTGTGTGGTACCTTTAGTTGGGTTTGTTGCCAAATGACAATTGTTTTTAGCAATGACTTTTATATCTTTATATTTCCGCAATCCGTGGGTAAAACAGAAATATGGAAGAGCTTTTTACTTATATCAAAAAATTTGGGACACTTAATCCTCAGGACGAACTTTTGATTGCTGAAGGCATTCAGGAAATCAAGGTAAAGAAGGGGGAACCTTTTGTTGAAGCTGGAAAGGTGAGCCAAAGAATTGCTTTTGTGAAGGAAGGGGTTTTCCGATCTTTATACTATAACAAACAAGGTGACGATTTTACCAGATATTTCATCTATGAGGGTAGATTTATTGGAGATTTTCAAGGTTTTACAGATCAGCTGCCTGCGCATGAAGATATTGAAGCTATTACGGATGCTGTAGTACTGGTGATTGATCTTAAACATTTTAAAATCCTGGAAGAGAAAATTGCGGTATGGCCGGTTTTGTTTGCAAGAATCCACGCGTTTGTTGTTGAGAATAAACTGAAAGTTGCCAGTATCATGCTCAATCAGGATGCGAAATCACGTTATATTCATTTTTTAAATCATTATCCGGGGCTTGCCAACAGAGTCCCACAATCTATGCTGGCTTCCTATCTTGGAGTTACTCCTTCTTCTTTGAGCCGGATCAGGAGAAATATCGTATAAAATTGTGTGGAAGAGTTGGAGGGTAATAGGGTTGGTGAGTTGTTACTAACATCTAGCTTCTAATTTCTCAATACATCTCTTTTTGTCAAATGACAATGGTCTTTCTTGTTGACTGTCATAGCTTTGTCCCATAAAATTTAAAGTACGAATATGGATATTGTATTAGGATTACAATGGGGTGATGAAGGAAAAGGAAAGTTCATTGATCTGATCAGTGAAAATTATGACATTACAGCGCGTTTTAATGGTGGATCGAATGCTGGGCACAGCATAGAGAGAAACGGACGGAGAATTACGCTTAAAATGATTCCTTCGGGGATCTTTATGAACGGTGTGCAAAATGTTATCGGAACAGGAACTGTTCTGGATCCTGTAAGCTTTAAAAATGAAATTGCAAATCTTAAGGCATTTGATGAAACGGTTCAGCCGGAAAACAATGTGGTTATTTCATTGAAAGCTCACTTTGTACTGCCTACTCATAAACTTCTGGATGTTTTTATGGAGGAAAGTTCTGATTATACAACCATCGGAACCACCAAGAACGGGATTGCACAGGCTTATTCAAATAAAATTTTAAGACAGAATGTAAGAATAGGAGATATGTTTGCTCCTGACTTCAGAAGCAGAGTACAACACATTTTAGAAGGAGATTATAAAATGCTGACCACAGGAGGTATGACGCTACCTTCTCTGGAGGAAATAAGTAATGAATTTTTTGAAGCGGTAGATTTTCTGAGGAGGTTCAAATGTACGGAGACTGAAATATATTTAAACAATGCTCTGGCAGAAGGTAAAACAATTTTAGCTGAGGGATCTCAGGCTGCCATGCTGGATATTGACCACGGAACATATCCGTATGTTACTTCTTCTTCAACTACTGCTTCAGGAGCGAGCAGTGGACTTGGTGTTTCACCGAAGAAGATCGGTGAAATATTCGGAATTGCAAAAGCTTACTGTACAAGAGTAGGAAACGGCGTTTTTCCAACTGAATTATTTGATGAACTTGGTGAAGAGATCAGAACAAAAGGAAATGAGTTTGGTTCCAATACAGGGCGTCCGAGAAGAACAGGATGGTTGGATCTTCCTGCTTTAAAATATGCCGTAATGATCAACGGAGTGACTCAGCTGGTTCTGACAAAGGCTGATGTTTTAAGTGGATTGAAATCCGTAGCAGTTTGTACCCATTATGAACTGGAAAATGGAGAGATTGTAACTGTTTCAGGTTTACTTCCTGAAAACGGAAAACCTATACTAAAATGGATGAATGGTTGGGAAGCTGATTTTTCTGCAATGAAAAGTCCTTCAGAATTACCGAAAGAAGTCATCGAGTTTCTGTCATTCTTGGAAGAAGAATTGGGAATTCCTGTGGCTTATCTTTCAACCGGGCCTGGAAGAAACGAGATGTTGAAATTAATCTAATAGATAGTTATAGAATAGTTATAGAATAGAAAGAGGTTAGGGAGTTTATTTCCTAACCTCTTTTTTGTATGAAGAAATTTAGTTAACCTTTGTAAGGATGAAGCGTTGCTTTGTAGAGGGCTGAACTGTTTGATCAGTTGTGCCGATTACAATAGGGGTAAGATTGGTTGTTGTGCCATTTTTTACCTCTAATCTCAATGCTGGTGCGTTCTTAGGAGCAAATCCAAATCCATTATTTCCTAAATTGAATAACAACCATTTTTGAGAATCTGTATTAGCATTGGTTCTTAATTCAACAGCTGTTCCATTCGTTGTCCCGCTACTTTTGACGGTTAATACCTTTGTAGGATCCAGTATAGATTTGATGGTGTAATAGCCATGATCTGATTTGGTAAATGTAAATCTCTGGTTATTTCCTGTAGAAGCTGAGTACAGTATGATGCTGGTGCCGTCTGCAGTTGAACTTCCTGAAACATCTAAATTCTTATCACTCGCTAAAGCTGTTCTCATTGTATACGTTCCATTGATGGCAGAAGTGGCATTAACAGGTCCATACAAATGATTGATACCGGCATAATCACCTGCAGACAATCCTGTTCTTTGCTTGGTGAAGGTAGATCCATCCAGCTTAGTCATTACAGGCTGGCTTGAGTCTATAGCAAAGTCTGTAGACTGGTACATCATGACTGATCCAAAATCAAACGCACCATGTCCTGCATAATCATTGTAAAGATTGAAGTTGTGACGGCTTCCTTCTACGGCTTTGTTAACATCTACAATAATGTACTGATCTCTGTCCGGGCGGCACTGCTCATGCATGATTCCCATAGAATGCATGATTTCATGGGCAATAATAGCGGGATAAGTAATATTATAAATTTTTATACCGTTAACTCTGTTTTTTTGCCATCCAAGTGGAGAACTGTTGGATGTTGTATAAGTAAAGGTGATGTATTCTGTTTGATTGGTCCGTTCAACAAACTGCATACTGGTTTGTGAAGAAATCATATCAAACGCTTTGTTGATATTGGTCAGGAATGTATTATAATTCTGAGTACTCAGACTTCCCTGGCTGGGTAATGTATAATAGACGGTTGCATTCGGCCATGTTTTAATAAAAGAGCTTACAATGGTGCTTTTCTCTGCTTTTGATGTTCCGGGATTGGCCTGCTTTTGTAATACATTAAACTGTTCGGGGCTAATCGTAATATCTTCTGCATAAAAATATTCTCCATTTACTTCATTAATGTACGTGTATTTTTCGTCAATTAATAATTTGTGAATCTTTGCATTGTCTAGCTTTGTGGTTGCAGGATCGATTGAATCAGTTTGAGGATTTTCAATGTCCGACCTACATGAATTCAGTGCCAATATAAGGCATCCTGATAATAGTAATAGTTTACTTTTCATATTATTTAATATTGGTTTGGTGATCAAGGTTTAAAATATGAACAGCTATATTATTATCATACGCATGAGATTATAAAAATACATCAATTTCTAAGTTTTGATTAAGTCTTCATTATAATTCAGCTGTGTAACGTAAATATATTAATAAAAATCATATTTACATATAACATAATATAATGATTGTTTTGTTGGTTTTTTATTTGAAAAATGCATTTATTTCGTTAATGTAATTGTTTTAATTTAATTTTTACTATTAAATTTTAAATTAAGTTATTTCACGGATATTTGATATGGTTTATAAAAATACATATTTTGTTAACGTAGAGTTTATTTTGTTAGCGAATTGATAAATTATACTGAAATTTGTAATGTTTTTTGATTCTAAATAATGCTGCTTTATTATTATTTATTTTTCAAAAATAGTATCGTTAGTATAAAACACCAGGAAGTTCAGGGTGAACTTAAGACTCCTGTAATGAGAATGTAAAAAAAGCGGGGCCAATACCCCGCTTTACATTTATGCTTTTAAATTCAATTGTAATTCTAATTCGTCGAGCTGTGCATCAGCAATCGAAGCAGGCGCATCGATCATTACATCTCGTCCTGAATTGTTCTTAGGGAAAGCGATATAATCTCTGATCACTTCGTTTCCGTCAAGAATCGCTACCAAACGGTCAAATCCGAATGCCAGACCTCCGTGTGGCGGAGCACCATATTTGAATGCATTCATCAGGAATCCAAACTGAGCTTCTGCTTCTTCTCTGGTAAATCCTAATAAATCAAACATTTTAGACTGAAGATCTCTGTCAAAAATTCTGATAGATCCACCTCCGATTTCGTTTCCGTTCAGAACCATATCATAAGCGTTGGCTCTTGCTTTTCCAGGGTCTGTTTCCAATAAGTGGATATCTTCCGGTTTTGGAGATGTGAAAGGGTGGTGCATTGCATGGTATCTTTCGGTGTCTTCATCCCATTCCAATAGAGGGAAGTCAACAACCCAAAGTGGTGCAAATACATTTCCTTTTCTTAATCCTAAACGGTTACCAAGTTCCATTCTCAATGCAGAAAGCTGAGCTCTTACTTTATTTTCGTTTCCGGAAAGAATCAACATTAAGTCTCCTTCTTTTGCTCCGAATTTTTCAATGATCTTTCCTAAATCTTCCTCGTTGTAGAATTTGTTTACTGATGAGGTCTTCACTCCGTCATTCTGGAATTTAGCCCAAACTAATCCTGAAGCTCCAATCTGAGGACGTTTTACCCAATCCACAAGCTCATCGATCTGCTTTCTTGTATAGTCTGCACATCCTTCTACATTGATCCCAACTACTAATTCAGCATCATCAAATATCTTGAAGTCTTTTCCTTTTACCAGTTCATTCAGTTCCACGAATTCCATTCCGAAACGGATATCCGGTTTGTCATTTCCGTATTTTCTCATCGCATCTGCGAAAGTCATTCTTGGGAAAGCTCCGAATTCCTGACCTGTAATATCTTTTATAAGAGTTTTGGTCATTCCTTCGAATACGTTCATCACGTCTTCCTGCTCTACAAAAGCCATTTCACAGTCGATTTGTGTAAATTCCGGCTGTCTGTCTGCTCTTAAATCCTCATCACGGAAACATTTTACAATCTGGAAATATTTATCCATTCCACCTACCATCAAAAGCTGTTTGAAAGTCTGTGGAGACTGTGGCAATGCGTAAAACTGTCCAGGATTCATTCTGCTTGGTACAACAAAGTCTCTTGCTCCTTCTGGAGTAGACTTGATCAAAACAGGTGTTTCCACTTCAATGAAACCTTCTTCAGATAAATAATTTCTTACTTTCTGTGCCATTTTATGGCGGAAGATCAATTTATCTTTTACCGGATTTCTTCTGATATCCAGGTAACGGTATTTCATTCTTAATTCTTCACCTCCGTCTGTGTCATCTTCAATAGTGAAAGGTGGAAGCTGAGAATCATTCAGAATAGTCAGTTTTTCTACCAGAATTTCAATCTCCCCTGTTGGAATATTAGGGTTTTTGCTTACTCTTTCAATAACTCTTCCGGTAGCCTGAATCACAAATTCACGGCCCAGTTTTTTAGCTTCTTCCATCAATTGAGCAGAAGAGCGGTCCTGGTCAAAAACCAGCTGGGTAATTCCGTAACGATCTCGAAGATCTACCCAAATCATAAATCCTTTATCACGGATAGTCTGTACCCATCCTGATAGTGTAACTTCTTCATTCAGATTTTTCAGAGATAGCTCTCCGTTGGTGTGTGATCGAAACATAATTATTTGTTTAAAGTTCAATGTTTAAGGTTCAATTCCGAACCTTGAATTTTTCGTTGGCAAAGATAAGATTTTTGCAGGTTTTATAAATAAAAAAAACTCCCTTTCGGAAGTTTCATATATTGTTTTTAGATTTTTTTAAATTCTATTACCACCTTTTGCGATCAGAATTCTCTTTACATCCTCACTGCCTTTTGTCTCATCAGCTACTTCAAGAGGAGTTTTATTCTGACATTTTTTATTCACATTCGCCTTATTGTCCAAAAGGAAGTTGATAATATTCTTTCTGTCAGACATTACGCTGAAACCAAGGGGTGAATAAAGTATATTTCCCACAAGGAAACATTTGTTGTAATCTCCCGGAGCAAACTGTTTTTTAAATGTTGCTATATCATCAGAATAAATGGCTTTCATCTTTTCCTGACTCATCTTCTGGGCAGAGAACATGCTGCCGGACAGTAACATTCCAAATAGAAAAGTAGTAGAGATTATTTTTTTCATAAGGATAATTTTTAAGAATATACAAATCTAAATTAAATTTTATTACCAATTGCTAAGTTTTTCTAATAATTGGATTTGTATTTTTGGGATTACATAAAATATTAATTGCGAAATGACAAAATATATTGAATTTTTGAAAAAAGCATTCAGCGGTGAAGAAACTGATTTCACGAAAGTGAATATCAGAAGTGCTGTATTGCTTTTAGCGATTCCCATGATGCTGGAAATGGCTATGGAATCCGTATTTGCACTTGTTGATCTCTATTTTGTCGGCCATCTGAAAGAAAGTGGTTTCGCGATTCAGACCGTAGGACTTACCGAATCTGTACTTTCTATAATGTATTCTATTGCCATTGGGATGAGTATGGCGGCCACAGCTTTGGTAGCAAGAAGAATTGGTGAGAAAAATCCGGAACAGGCTTCCAGAAGCGCAGCGCAGGTATTACTCGTTTCCTTTGCAATTACTTTTATTTTAAGTTTACTCGGGGTACTCTTTGCTGAAGAAATTCTGATTCTGATGGGCTCAAAACCGGAAGCGGCTGCTTATGGAAAGAATTTTACCAAAATTATGATGGGAAGCAGCACGATTATTATGCTTTTGTTTTTAATTAATGGGATTTTCAGAGGAGCAGGAAATGCAATGATTGCTATGAAAAGCTTATGGATTGCAAATATTGCCAATATCATTCTCTGTCCGATTCTGATAAAAGGCTTAGGTCCTGTTCCTGCTCTGGGACTTACAGGAGCTGCTTTGGCAACAACAATAGGACGTAGTATTGGTGTTATTTATCAGCTGTATCATCTTTTGGTAGCCGATACTCAGATAAGAATCAAGCTTCCTTATTTTAAACCGAATTATGTATTAATCAAATCCATTATAAAAATTGCAACTCCCGGAATTTTTCAGTTTGTCATAGCCTCATGCAGCTGGATTTTCCTTGCAGAACTTGTTGCAACTACAGGAGGAGAGAATGCATCGGCAGGTTATCAGACCGCTTTAAGATTGATGATGTTCTTCATGCTTCCGGCATGGGGACTGAGCAATGCAGCTTCTACACTGGTTGGGCAGAATATGGGAGCCAATGAAATGCTGAGAGCAGAACAGTCGGTGATGAAAACAGTGAAGTATAATGTTATCTTTATGTTGATCGTAAGTTCGATTTTCCTTTTGATGGGGAATTTTTTAGTGAGCTTCTTCACTCAGGAAATGGCGATTAAAGATTTTGCTAAAAATGCACTTCAGATTATGAGCATAGGATTTATTTTCTATGGAATCGGGATGGTGATGATTAATGCCTTCAATGGAGCTGGTGATACATGGACTCCTACCTGGGTTAATCTTTTTGGGTTCTGGCTGTTTCAGATTCCGCTGGCCTATTTTTTATCAAAATATCTTGAGATGGGACCCAAAGGAGTTTTTATCTCAATTCCTGCCGCAGAAACATTGATTACCATTGTTGCCTTTATCTTATTTAAAAAAGGAAAATGGAAGACGATAAAAGTGTAGAAAGTAAGGATGATGGAAGCTTGAAGAGGGGGAGTACTGGCAGCCTTAAATATTTAAGCTGGTCTTTGTTAGCAAAATGAAAAAAGAGATAAATAATATGCTGGTTGATAAACGAAAATAGTAACCTGATAGGAACTTCCAGCATCCTTCTTCCAGTTTCCCTTCCTATTTTTATAAAAATTTAACAGCTTCATTAATTGGATTTTAGTATTGTATTTTCTAAATTCGTAGTACAACAAATACATAATACTATGGGAAAAGGAGACAAAAAATCAAGAAGAGGGAAAATTAATTCCGGAAGCTATGGTAAAAGAAGACCTAAAAAAGCTTCAAAATCATTTCCTGATTCTTCAGAAAAATCTAAAAAGTAATTAAAAATAAAAAAGACCGAAGATCATATCTTTGGTCTTTTTTTATGAAAATTAAATTAATTATTTACCTCCCAAAAGATTACCAAGGATGCTGCCTAAACCGCCGCCGCCTTGTTGTTGGTTTCCACCACCACCCAATACACTTCCCAGGATATCATTCAAAGGATTTCCTGATGATTGAGATTGTCCGCCGCCTCCTAAAACACTTCCAAGAATGTCATTCAAAGGATTAGACTGCTGAGTTTGTGCCTGATTGGAAGCATTTCCAAGGATTCCTCCTAAAAGATCTCCCAAGCCACCTGCTCCTACATTGCTCTGTTGTTTTTGCTGTCCGATATAACCCATTACTACAGGTGCAAGCATCGCAAGAACAGGACCTATTTTGTCTATTGAAATTCCAGTGTTCTGTGACAGTTGGTTTTCAACAGTACTTTTTTGCCCACCGAAGATATGATCAAGAATAGATCCTCCTTCAGCCTGTCTTGCTTCAATTTGTGAAGCATCATTTAAAATACTTCCGTTGTGGTCTTTATCTAAAGCATTATTTAAGGCTTCTGCTTCTTTAGCATCCTGAGATTTATTTCTAAGATAAGAAATAATAAGAGGGGTAGCAACAGCTAATAGGGCGATTACCTGGTTTTTACTGATTCCGAATTTGTTTTCAGCCTGTTCAGCAACCTGGTTGCCTGTGTTCCCTGTAAGTAGGTCAATTAAACTCATTTTTTGTGTTTATTTAGTATTAAGTACACCAAAGTTATCAAAAAATATGCCTCACAAATTGACCGCCTTTCATAATTATTGTTAAAGTTTCTGAGAGTGTTTCAGAAGAACTTAGTTTTTAATGATAGGAACGTTTGAACACGCTTCTCCGAACATCAGAGATTTGACAATAGGTTTCAGTTGTTCTACCAGTTCGATATAAGCATTTTCAGGAATTTCTTTATCTGAACATCCTT
>CBFQYI010000118.1:0-11053 GCA_965720825.1 uncultured Chryseobacterium sp.
GGACTTTTTGAAAGCACGATTTACGCAAAGCTGAAATCCGATGCTAAATTCAAAGTACAAATAAACCACCAGTTCCTTACCTTATGTAACTAAACTAATACACCAACATCATATAGCTAAATTATAGTTTGAAAAGAGGTTGAGACTTTTCAAACGCAACCGCCTGATCATAAGATGATCAGGCGGTTTTTAATAAAGATGTCTCAGGGATTTTATCTATCCAAATGAAAAACCTCTAATTATTTTTTTATTAATTTTGAAATTAAAAAAAATGTAAAAAGAACACTTTTAATTATTAAAAAGGAAGTAATTCATGATTTTTGATTACCATTTTCCGTACTCTAATTACAAATAATTACGAAACATTCAACTTAAACAACAATATGATATCATAATTCAAACATGAAAATCAGAAATATAAACAGCAGTCTTATTTAAAAATTTCTTGTGAATGCAGACAAAAAATCCTGTACACGTTTAAGTTGTACAGAATTTTTTTACAGTAAATTCTTATTTTTCATTAGGAAGGAGAAAGCCTCGTCTCTACTATACCACGTTTGTAGCAAGTTTAAAGGAAATAATCTGTTCTTATTATAATAAAGAAAATAACAGTCTTCATATTTTGTTGTGCCCCGTGTACATTGGAGAATAAATTTTCTTGTATATACTTAATTTAAAAATTTTATTTTCCAATTATATTTTAAAACTATCAAGCCTTAATAGCACCTCTGAATATTTTAAAAAAAAAATAAAAAGAAATGGAATAATTGAAGCCTATCTTTAAGAAGAAATCAGTTTATCAGTAGCCTTTTGGTCGTATAAGCAACTGATGCTAAAAACACCTTAATCAATATTTATATAAATTTTGGAATCAAAACGGCTTGTCTACCGAATCAAAATATTTATATATACTTTCTATTCGTAATAAATCTTCTTTAAAAAAATTCGAGAAATCATCCGTTGGGACCACACTTTACCCTTAAAATCAATAACTTCTGTGGTTAACTTTCACTTTAAACTATAAAAAATCCCCGGATCTCTCCAGGGATAAAATCAAATCAATTATAACATAAAATATGTTATTTTTTATTAATAGATAAATTACTATTAAATTATTTTAATCGCTTTCAACGTTTGTTTAGAGCCATCTTTTTGGTGCAGCGTAATTAAATATGTTCCTTGTTTTAACTCTCCTAAATAAAGAACAGCATTAGGCTTATCTATGGTTTTAATCAGCTTTCCTGACATATCATAAATCGAAACTGACCTTACTTTGGTGATATCAGAAATATGTAATACATCTTTGAATGGATTAGGATATAATTTAACAAGATTAGTAGATTTTGAACCTGAAGTCTCACTGGTTGCCAATGAAGCTTCTTTAGTGATCTCAATGGTGAAATTCCCTTCCGGATTATCAAATCTACGATGTGTATTACCAACATTTACATAATAAGTAGTTCCGGCCATAGTAGAAATATTGATCCTTTCAACACTTCCGCCTTCATCATCATCATCTGCTGTTCCTGCACATACAAGACCTGTACAATTTCCTGTATATACTCCTATTTTATGATCCCAGCCAGATATAGTAGTAGCTTTAATAGTGGTATTATTTCCATCACCCACAAAAGAATACCAAAGACCATCATTCATTCCATCTGAACAAGTATCTACCAAACCATCATTAGCAGCATAAATACCATTGATTTGAACCCATGCATATGGCAGTTGAGGAACTTGCATAGCTGTTGAACACTTATCATTAGAAGGTGTAAGAGACAAGTCTATCTTGTTTATTTCTATTTTGAAATTACCCTCTGGTCTGTCAGTACTTGAAGCATGGCCAACGTTTACATAGTAGGTAGTTCCGGCCACAGTAGAAATATTGATCCTTTCAACACTTCCGCCTTCATTATCACCATCTGCTGTTCCTGTACATACAAGACCTGTACAATTTCCTGTATATACTCCTATTTGATGATCCCAGTTAGATGTTGTAGTGGCTTTAATATTTACATAACTCCCATCACCCACAAAAGAATACCAAAGACCATCATTCATTCTATCTGAACAAGTCGTTATCAAACCATCATTTGGAGATGTTACCCCGTCTGTCTGATCAAAGGTATAAGGCAATTGGGAGATTTGTGTGGCTGTTGAACAGGTATTGTTAGTTTGTCCAAAGCTTAACCCTGAAAATGCTAAAAGAAGCAGAAAATATGTTTTTTTCATTATGAAATAATTTTTAATTGATCTATAAATTAATAAACGATAAGTTTCATCAGGTACCTTTTATGATGGGGCAAATCTACAATGACAACTCAGGTAATCACGAAGCAATTCTGTAGATATAAATTGTAGCTTTGTAGCTTTTAATTGTGCTTTTTGTCAAATTATTTAGGATATAAATATGATATAGCAGATAATCACTGTATTATTGAAACATTTGCCTGATTTTGCAGTCATACCATCAACAAAAAAAATCCCCGGAGAACTCCGGGGATACAACCAAATTAATTATAACATGAAAGATGTTATTTTTTACTATCAGATCGATTAATCTTAAATGATTTAATCGCTTGCTTTTTTTAGAGCCATCTTTATTGGCGCAAAATAAATATACTCTTACTTCAGTCCTCCTAAATTAAGAACTGAATCAGGCTTATCTATGGTTTTAATCAGCTTCACTGAAATACCATACATTAAAATTGGTCTTACATAAGCTGTGAGTTTTCCATCAGTACTTTTTATAATGTGACAAATTTACAATGATCATTAAACTAATAACAAAGCAATTCTGTAGATATAAAATTATAATTGTGTAGATATTGTTTGTCATATTTTCCAATATTTTTTGATGTGGATGTGCATTGTTGAACTATGACTTTGTTCTGTTTTTAATCAATAAAATTTTCATTTTATGGAGCTAGTAAATTCCATAAACAATGAAATCTACATATGATTTCATCTTATAGTATCCCTACTCTCCGAAGTCTTCCTGACTTTGGATCATATTGTAAAAGAATTGCTTTTATTATTGGCTCAAAGTCAGGAGACTTTGCCTTTACTTTGGTGCAAGTAAAAATTAAATAATTTTATTCAAAGAAAAGCAGAGTGAACTTTAGACTTTGCCAGTTAAGAACTATGCTGCGCATTAGGACTCTGCCTTCTCCTTGAATCTAGTTGAAAGCTCCAAATAGAATGATAGACTTAGAGGTCTAATAAAGGCTTTGAAGAAATTGAGGATCATTTTTTTTATAAATTCTAAACACTAATATATTTTTTGAGTACTTCAAGAAGATCTGCCTTTCTTACAGGTTTGGGAAGGAAATCATTCATTCCGGCTTCAAGACACTTTTCTTTTTCACCCAGCACATTTCCCGCTGTAACGCCTATAATAGGTACATGTTCATATCCAGGCAGCATTCTAATATTTTGTGTTGCCTCAATACCGCTCATTATCGGCATTTGTACATCCATCAGGATAATGGAAAACTGCTTTTTCTTGCATTCCTCCAAAGCCTGCAGCCCATTGACTGCTTCCGTTAGATGTATACCGGGAGCAAGAGATTTCATCATTCTATTATTCAGGACCATATTCACAACGTTATCATCCACCAAAAGCACTTCTAATTCCGGGGCAATTAAATGCGAAACTTTTTCAGACTGATCCTTACTCATTTCTACGGTATAACTTCGATCTACCTTTTTTAAGGTTTTGTATAGTTCATGTGATTTTATTGGCTTCAACAGTAAATGTGCATTTTGTATTTTCCTAACCGAAGCAAATATGCCCAGTTCTTCAGAAGAAGAAGAAAGTACTATAAATGGAGAAGTCTCTTTTCGTTCATTGAACAATCTTGTCATTTTATCTATCGTTTCCAATCCCGACATAAGAGGCATATGATAATCCATCAGGATCACATCGAACCGCTCACCTTTCAGCAAGATCTCTAATGCTTCCATCCCATTAGAAGCCAAGGTGGATTTGATATTCTTATAGTTAAGCATATGCTCAAGAATGATCCTGTTGGTTTTATTATCATCAACCACCAGGGCTGTTTTAATAGTTATTTCCTCCTCTTCTCTCATTTGAGAGATTTCGTAAGGAATCTCAATGTCAAAGAAAAATACAGAACCTTTCTCCTTTGCACTGCTCAGTAACAAATGGCTTCCCATATATCCCAGGATATTGTTCGAAATAGTAAGCCCTAGACCCGTTCCGCCATATTGTTTACTGATGGAACTGTTTTCCTGAGTAAAGGCATCAAAAATGTATTTCTGTTTTTCAACAGGGATGCCGATCCCCGTATCTCTAACCGAGAAACGCAAAGCAATAGTATGATCATCCATGCGTAGTTTCTCTACTTTTAGCTCGATCTCTCCTTTTTCTGTGAATTTCACAGCATTCCCAAGAAGATTGATCAAGATTTGTTTTAACCTTGCTTCATCCATAAAAAGTATTTTTGGAAGACCTGGTTCAATATTGAGAAGAAGTTCGATATTTTTTTTCTGGGATTGATAAATAATAACATTGATAACCTGGCTCAACATATCATAAACATCACATTTTTCAATCAAAAGCTCCATTTTTCCGGATTCTATTTTAGAAAAATCCAATATATCATTGATAATGCTAAGCAGGTTTTCTCCTGACTCATTGATGTAATTCAGATATTGCATCTGTGTTTCATTCAACGGTGTCGTGAGGAGAAGGTCCGAAAAACCAATAACTCCGTTTAAAGGAGTCCTGATCTCATGACTCATATTGGCAAGAAATTCAGATTTTGCTTTGCTGGCTATGTCTGCTGTTTCCTTGGCATTTTTTAATTCTTCATTTATCTTTGCAGCATTTGTAATATTCTGTATGGAAATAATTACCCCTCCTACTTCATCTTTTGTAAGATACCAAGGTCCAACTTTAAGGTCGTAATGCTGAATTTCTTCTTTTCCTTCTACCTTTAGCGTATAGTCACTGTTGATATAGGTTTTTCCCAACAGCGCATTGTCATAAATCTCTTTTCTTTCTTTGGGAATATCAGGTGATATAGTGAAAAGATTATGACCAATAAGATCTACATTATTCATACTAAATTCCTCTTTCCATCTGTTGCTTACAGCAACATAGTTAAGGTCTTTATCAAACATGGCCAAAGGAACAGGAACATCAGTGGCAAAAGACTGCATTATAGCCTCCTTCCGGGTAACCTCCAGAAACATCTTTTTGAAGGCATCAATGTCCTGAATGATTCCGAAAACCCTTTTACAGCTCTCACCTTCAAATTCGGGAATCCCTTTTACTCTTACCCAGATGGTAACTCCATCACTACGCAAAAGCTGAAACTCCTCATCAAAAGTAATTCCTTGTTGTATTGCCCTGTTAAAAAGGTATTTTATTCTCTCCTTACTTTTTCCTTTGTAAAATTCAAAGGCAGTTTCGAAAGTAGGCTGGAGATCATCTTTCAGTTTGTGAATTTCTCTTGTACTTTGAGACCAGAAGAGCTTTCCGGTCTTCATATTGGCTTCCCAACCTCCCACTTGGGCTACTAAGCTTGTTTCCTCAAGCATTTCTTTAGTGTTAAACAGATCTTTTTCTAGCTTCCCGCGTCGGATAAGGTCAGATTTTAGTTGTATATAAACAAAAATTGTTACCCCAATGGCGGCCATGGCAGAAAAGACGATGAATAAAACAGTCAACTCGGAAGACTTGTTCAGTTCTTCATTTTTTATGGCAAGCTGAACTTCCTCCTTTTTTACAAATTTCTGAGCGAGCATGCGGCATCTGTCCATAGCCTCCTTGTTTTGTACAAGTTCTTCCGGACTCATTAATATCCCTTTTTTACGATTCTCAATAAGCAATACATATTCTTTCATCATTATCTCTGAAGTATGCAGCAATTCATTGAGGATATTAATCTGATCTTTATCTCTAAGATGAAGTCTACCTTTGTTAGAAACAAGCAAAGGATATTCACTCCTACTTTTATTGAAAGGTTCAAGAAAATTTTCTCTTCCGGTAAGCTGGTATCCCCGATTTCCTGTTTCAGCATTTAAAAGAGTATTTAAGATATCTTTTGCTAAGCTTATAGATTCCTTATTTTTTAATAAGTCTTTCCTATTCTCCATCTGCTTATGTATGCTTATATAAGATGCTATGGAACTAGTAATCAGAAGTATCAAAGAAATCACTACTCCAATTTGAAGATTTCTTATAATTTTTTTTGGCATTAAATAGTATTTTGGTAAAAAA
The DNA here is from genome assembly GCA_965720825.1 of uncultured Chryseobacterium sp. GTDB lineage: Bacteria > Bacteroidota > Bacteroidia > Flavobacteriales > Weeksellaceae > Chryseobacterium. The sequence continues at coordinate 6,254 of CBFQYI010000118.1, forward strand.
AATACTAAAAATAGATCATTTTATAATATTAACAAATTAATTTAAAAATTTGTCAGCAGATATTGGAATATGAGTACAATTTAAAGCGTTTAAAGATAGAGTTACCCAATTTAAAAGTTTATTTTGTATGTTTTCCTGATTGTTAATTATTATCTAATTTGGCTTAAACGAATTAAATTAGATGACAATATACTTAAATGTACTTGATCATATTTTTATAAATTTTGGAATCAGGACGGCTTGTCTACCAAATCAAAATATTCATATATACTTTCTATTCGCAATAAATCTTCTTTAAAAAATTCGAGAAATCCTCCGTTGGGGCTACATGTATCCAGTATATCAGTATTTCTAATTTTAGATATGAAATTTCCCCACAAAAAAACCTCCCGAATCACCGGGAGGTTATACTGTAATTTGTCAGAAATATGAAATTTTCAATGCCCAAATATAATTAAGTGTTTACACCACCGAATATGATCTGAATCATACCGTTCCAAAAAACCTTTTGACACCTATTTTAATATAATAATTTACAAGCAGACTACCAGGGAATCCTTCCCCTAATTCACTGACATATATTAGTTTAATATCAATTAAATCACTCGTTATTCGAGATTAATTTTCGTACATTTAAGGTATAAGTTTTAAAATATTAAGTTATGAAAGCAGTACGTTTTTTTGGGCACAAAGATGTCCGTGTTGTAAATGATATGGAAAAACCCACTCCTAAAGGTGATGAAGTTTTGTTGAAAATTGGAGGCGCCGGCGTTTGTCACTCTGATCTTCATATTATTGATGAAGGAACTGTAGGAGGTTCAGTATTTACATTAGGTCATGAAAATGCAGGTTGGATCGAAGAAGTAGGCCCTGATGTGAAAGGCTATAAAAAAGGAGATGCTGTTCTCGTGTATGGTCCGTGGGGATGTGGCCATTGTAAGCCTTGTCAGCAATCCAAAGAAAATTATTGTGATCACCAGTCAGAAATGGCTTATGGAGGTGGTTTGGGACTAGATGGAGGGATGGCCGAGTATATGCTTGTGCCTTCTTCAAGATTATTGGTTCCTATTTATGATCTGGATCCTGTGATTGCCGCTCCGCTTACTGATGCAGCTTTGACTCCTTATTCCGCAATTAAAAGATCATTGTCAAAACTCACCCCGGATGAGTACGTGGTAGTGATTGGTGTGGGAGGACTTGGGCATGTTGCTCTGCAGATCCTTAGAGAAGTTAGCGGCAGTACCATCATTGCCTGTGATGTAACTGACGAAAAACTGGCTTTTGCAAAAGAATTGGGAGCAACATTCACTGTGAACTCAAAAGATGCCGATGCTGCGGAACAGATTCAGAAAATCACAGGAATCAAAAAAGCTAAAGTAGTCATTGATTTTGTAGGTGCTACATCAACCATTGAACTTGGAACTAAAATTGTGAGTCTGGATGGTGATCTTACCATCGTTGGATTGGGCGGTGGCCATTATCAGTACAGCATGTCCGGGCTTCCATTTGGAGTGAGCATGACGAATCCTTATTGGGGATCAAGAGTTGAACTTATGGAAGTCGTAGGATTGGCAAGACAGAAAAAAATTCATATTGAAATTGAGAAATACAATCTTGATCAGGCCAATGAAGTTTATGATCGAATGAGAAACGGCAAGATCAAAGGCAGAGCTGTTTTGATTCCATAATACAGCAAATAAAGAATATAAGGCCGGAAGTCATTTTGCTTCCGGCTTTTTACTACCTATCACTCATAAAATCAGATATTTAAATTCAACAAAAATAAAATCTGTTCAAAATCTACAGGAAACCCATTTAAAATGCATCTTTTTCCTTTCAAATAGCCATAATTTGATTAAATTTACGTCAATAACGTCTGCTATTCAGACCTCATAAAAACGCTCAGAAAAAAACAGTATGAATAAGAAAAGTGCCACGATCTATGATATTTCCAATAAGCTCAACGTAAGTGTGGCAACTGTTTCGAGAGCATTGAATGACCACCCGAGAATAAGTGAAGCTACCAAAGAACTGGTCCGCAAAACGGCCAAGGAAATGAATTACAAGCAGAACAACCTTGCCAAAGCTTTAAAAAGCGGTGAAACCAAAAACGTAGGGATCATTGTTCCGTATATTAATACCAATTTCTTTTCATCGGTGATCAGAGGAATTGAGGAAGAACTTTCCCCACTCGGCTATCATGTGATCATTTGTCAGAGCCACGAAGATGTGAATATTGAAAAAAGACAGCTGAACACCTTGCTGAATGCTCAGGTAGATGGTATTTTTATGTCTGTTTCTAAAACGACAACAGATATCAGTCATATCCAAAACATTATAGATACGTCCAATACGCCGGTTATTTTCTTTGACCGTAAAAAAGATATTTCAGGGATCAGCACGGTGACTATTGATGATTATCGTGGTGGTTACATGGCTACAGAGCATCTTATCAAAGAAGGCTATAAGAATATATGCCATTTTGCAGGAGATCTTAACCTTGAAATTTATCAAAACCGTCTCAACGGATATAAACAGGCCTTGGCTGATCATCATCTTTCTGTAAAAGAAGATAATATTATTTTTACAGGCAGTTCTATTGAAGAAGGAACAGAAGCTATCAAAAAACTTTGGAGCAAAAAATCTGTTCCTGATGCTATATTTTCTTCCAGTGATTTTGCCGCATTAGGAGCCTGCCAGGAATTGAAGAAACGAAACATAAAAATCCCTCAGGAAGTGGCTATCATCGGGTTTTCCAATGAGCCTTTCACCCAATTTATGGAACTTCCGATCAGTTCTGTTGACCAAACTCCTGTATTGATGGGAAAAATGGCCGGACAGGTATTTTTAGAAAGTGTAAAAGAAAACGGTTCCGGAGTTTCTATTGAGAAAAAGGTAGTGCTTACACCGCAGCTTTATATCAGGAAGTCATCGAAAAAGAAGTAATCTTATTTTAATTAAATATAGCAACTTCATTGGATCATCAATCTCTATATATTTTTCTTGGTGGCTTTAGTCATATCATTTTATGGTTATCTTATAAAAGATTAAAAAACAGAACAACTTATTTGATTATATTGTTACTAACCATTTTAATTGCTTTACTTGGCTACTTTAACATGGGCAGAGAATCACTAAAAATGCAAAACGGTAATGCGGCTACTTGGGCATTCTTACCTTTATTTTATATGATCTATTACTGGATATTTAGGAATCTATTTCGTATCATTTTCGGAGACGAGCCTTTAATGACTGGTTATATGCAATCCAGCTGGGAGCAAGGAGAATATAGAAAATTACATATGGGAGATGCCATTTTCACAGTATCAACTCTTATTTTACCCTTTTTAACAACTTTGTTCTTTAAATAAAATATATAATCATAACAACATAAAAAGAAAACGGATCCGAAGTTTCTATTGAGAAAAAAGTAGTGCTTACACCGAAGCTTTATATCAGGAAGTTATCTAAGAAAAAATAGTATTTCTGTTTACGTAAGCCATCAACAGCCTGTTTGTCATTCTGACGAAGGAAGAATCTAAAATATATTCTCTTTTAATTTATAAGTTTTGGCTAAAGCCAATGGTCGTATTTCTTTTCATTAAACGGGCTTCCTTCGACTACGCTCAGGATAGTGGGCCATCCCTATTGAATTAATTTGTTGCAACTTTTTGTTGATAATTTTGCTAGTGAGAAATGTTCACTTCTCTAAATATTCCTCGTTCTGATATTTCATTATTAAAAATCTTGTTTTTAGGAGTCAAGAAAATATCTCTAATCTCTTCTATTGATTCTGTTTTTGAGTGGAGTTTTACTTCATTAACAATTATTTTTTTTATCTCATTATTCTTTTTAAAGACAATATAAATCTCACCTTTTTTTACCTTTAATTGATCAAGATGCTTGCCGTTCATACTCTCTACATCGTTTAAATTGTAGAAAAACAGACTATCCTTTGTTTCTCTGAATTTTTCAAAAACATATGTCTCCAAACCTTTTGTATGCTCAGAATAACCTTTGTATTGATATATTCTGTTGGTTAGTTTAATATCATTAATCTTTGTCTGTTCAGTTTTCATTGGTTTAAAAATGGGAACACTATTATAATAAGGATCTCCACAAGTTCCATAGCAGTCATGTGCTATTCCTTCAATACCATTCCGATCAGGAATTTCTGATAGTTGATAGAATGGAAGAATATGTTGGTAATCCACTTCAAATGCTTCTGCAGAATCTAAAATCATAAACCCACGTGCATTTGAATCTCTTCCTCCCCAAGCACTAAACTTATAAATCACTTTAGAAGTTCCTTCAATTTTCTGCATATACAATTCATCAATTTGCCATTCTGTTTTTCCGAAACCACATCCATAAAATATTAGAAAAATAGAGAATATGATGAATAATTTGATTTTCATTTTTTAAGCAGTTTTAAGCGTTGTATAGAATGACCAAATATACAATGCTTTTCAGTTAAGATAAAAGAAAATGCCTCCTACCATGTAGAAAGCATTTTCATCCCTAATTAATATTTATAGTAAAAAAAACATTTTATAAACTAACACCTCTTCTCCAGGGAATAAAATCGTTTTGATTTAAAATAGCAGCCTTGGTTTTTACTTCTCCACTGGCTACTTTGATGATGTATTCCAGCAGTTCTTCTGCTTTTTCGTCAATTGTTTTTTCCCCTGTAATCACATCTCCTGTGTTGAAGTCGATAATATCCGGCATTCTTTCAGAAAGAGAGGTATTGGATGATATTTTCACTACGGGAACTACAGGATTTCCGGTAGGAGTTCC
>CBFQYI010000119.1:0-10987 GCA_965720825.1 uncultured Chryseobacterium sp.
CTGAGTCCATCTGCAAGGCGTACATCCATCATGATAACATCGGGAACCACATTATTTTCCAACCAGTGGACCGTTGAGGTGATCGAGTCTTCCACAGACAGAATTTCGATATGCGGTCTTAACTTTAACAACAGTCTTTTTAATCTGTCGGCATTAGGTCTTTCGTCTTCAACGATTAAAACTTTATTAATCTTCATATCAATGGGAGTTTTACAATAAATTTATCTTCTGTTTTTTCAATCACAGGTTTAGGATATCCTAAAATTTCGTACCGTGCAATAATATTGGCAAGCCCTACTCCTGAGGAATCCGGCTTATTGATTAATGGCAGAAATGTATTGGAGACTACCAGTTCGCCCTCAGCATTCGTATAAACATGAATTTCCAAAGGATTTACCTTTGAAGTCTGGTTATGTTTAATGGCATTTTCAACCAACAACTGTAAAGATAATGGAAGGGTGAATCTGGATCTGTATTCTTCTTCAATATCTATTTTGAATACCACTCCTTCCCCAATTCTTTTTTCAATCAGAAAAATGTAGGATTCTAAAAACTTGAGCTCTTCTTCTACGGCGATAATGTCTTTTTTGGAATTGACTAAAAGATATCTGTATACTCTCGCAAACTTCTCAGAATAATCATACCCTAGCTGTTGGTCTTCCAGAATGAGTTCTGACAATACACTTAAATTATTGAAAATAAAATGAGGATCTATCTGCAACTTAAGAGCCTGAAGTTCAGCAGCCATCGCAGCCTGTTTATGTTTGGAAGCCCTCAGTTTATGTTGAGCCACTTCTATTGCTGTTTTTTTCCAGTTTTCCAATAAATAATCTACGGTATTAAATGCACTGATAATCAATGATATTACAATATTGGTTGCAATCCATTGCCCCAGGAGTGTATATTCTTTGCGGGAATCCATTTCGGGTAATGTCACTGAGGTACAGTCTACAATGGCATTAATAATGATGACGATCATCACACTTCCCACGATCTGTAGCAGACACTGAATGAACAGTCGTTTTACGGTTCTGTTTCTCCAGGGAAGCCACTTATTGAGTGTTCTGTCTATAAATATACTTACCTCAGAAATGATGACAGAAAAAAAGATAATCCATGTGGCATCTTCCAGAATCATCTTCATTGGAGCGTCCAGATAGCCTTTCCAAACGGGATCAAAAGGATCAATAAGGTAGGAAAAAACACAGAAAGTGACTACAGCCAGAGCCCAGATTACGAGCCTTCTTTTCATGGTGGAAAGAATCTTCTTATTCCGTACTATATTTTTCCTGATGGTAGAAATCCTATTCATATCCGGGATTTTATGAATGTAAATATAGAAATAGATTTTATATGAGTATCCTCCATTTTAGACGAGACCGCCAAAACAGGACATGAAACGTAAAATAACAGTGTTCAAATGGATGTGACGGTTCATCACCTGAAAAAGACAGTTCATCATCATTTTATGCAACATCACATCATTTTTAGAATAAGGGAATAGCTGTCTATCATAGTTTTGTGGTATTAAATCCGGTACAATGAAAACAATAATTGTCTGCACAGATTTTTCCCAGGAAGCTGAAAACGCCACTCATTATGCTGCTTCTATGGCTAAAGAAAATAAATACAGGGTTATCCTTTTTAATCTGCAAACCGTTTCTATCCATGCTTTGAACGCACAGGCTTCAGCTGATTTTTTCTACACCCAAACGCTTAAAAATCAGAAAAAACTGGAGGATAATGCGACCGAACTTAAAAGATTATATAGTATCGAAGTCCAACATCATCTGGCTTCCGGTAATTTTATTGAAGAGCTTGAAAACTGTATGCAGCTGCATGATTGTCATTTTATTGTGATGGGAATGGCGGAAAAAACTCTTGAACAAAAGTTATTAGGCAATAGTGTTACAAGAGCTATTCATAAAATAAAGAAGCCCATATTAATTGTTCCTGCCCACATAGAATATACAGGAATCCGAAAAATACTTTTCGCTTATGATACTCACAAAAGCATGACCTGGTCTGCCATGAATGATATTTACCATTTTATTAATGAATTCAATGCTGAAATTGAGGTATTCAATGTAAGTGAAAGATTAGAAGATTTTGCTGAGGTTATTCATGATATTGACCTGAACTCGGGATATGATCTGGATGATATCAAATACAGTTTTAAAATGATTCAATCTATTGAAGTGATCAAGGCGATTGAAGAGGAAATAAGACTGACGAGCCCGGACCTTTTAACCATGGTTCCTTATAAATATAATCTTGTGGAATCCCTGTTTCATCGAAGCAAAACAGCGATCATGGCTTATAAGAATAAAATACCATTACTATCAATTCCCCTAAACATAGATTAAGAATCAATAAAAATCTGTTCACATTTGAATTATCCTTTTGCCTATAAAGGCTAAATTTTACACTTAATCTTGTTTGACAGGGCCGGAAATAAATTTCCGGTCCTGTTTTTTATATTAATTTCATATTATTACATTTTAATTAAAAACAAAAACCATTATGCCCCATCTTTTTCCTCGTTACAAAGCGCTAATTATTTTCGTTTTATTTATTGGACATATTCCATTCTCCGCCCAAAACACTAAAGAACATAAAGATATCAGCAACCAATGTATGCAAAAGATGAAGCTTGTTTCAGATAAAATCATTTTGCCTAAGAACAACTTTGAAATGCCTATTCCATCGGAAATCATCATAGATCCATTTCAGTCCACCATCACTACAAATGTCCTGAAACCGAACAAGCAGGAAAATACGGTAACTCACTTTATTATTAAGGAAATTAAATGCAATATGAATGAGGATATCACTTCAGGAAGTATAACCTATACGGTAAAAAGTAATAATCCCAATGCAGCATTTCCCAAGAAAGGGTTTATTCTGAAAGCCACCAATGGAGAATTGTCTTTTTTCAGCAGTACAGATCCGGCAGATGATACACCCGTGATGCCTATTCTGAAATTTGAAATTCTCAAGTAGTTCTTCCAAAGAAAAACACCTCAAAATGGAAGTTGACAGATTTTTTTTAAGAAATCAGAGCCATTAATGCCTCATAATAGTTTTCCAGTAAATCAACATTCCCATTCAAAAATAAATAGGGTTCTATAAGCTCCAATTCCATTAAATGAAATGAATTATTAATTAAAACGCCATCCACTCTTGCATAAAGTGTTGCCTCTGGAAGGCTTTTCAAATATAACTCTGCCTGTTCAATGTGCAATGGATCCGGTTCAGGATAACTGATGCTTCCGCCATGATAATGCTGCACCCTGAAATCTCCCTGTTTAGGTGTTTTTAATGAGCAATGGCTGTATTTTCCATTAAAAAAGAGGAATGACCATTCTCCATTTTTAATCTCCTCTACAAAAGGCTGCACCATATAATCCTGTTCTTTCAGAAGGGTTTCAATTTCTGCAGAACGTTCGTTGAAATTATCTTTGCTTACGGTAATTGTATTTTGTGCTCCCGCACTTACACAAGGCTTTACAACCAATTTTTCAGTATTGAAATGATCAAAAAAGTGGTTTCCCAATACAGATCCTTTTTCAAGATATTCTGCAGGAATGACGGGAAGACCTTTTTCAACAAGATCTTTAAGATAATGTTTATCACTGTTCCATTGGATGATCTCAGCAGGGTTCAATACTTTTATTCCTGAATTTTTGAGGTTGTTCAGCCAGTTCAGGAATTCCTTTAAATGATTGTGATAATCCCAGGGAGATTTAATGACAACGACATCATAGCTGCTCCAGTCTACACTTGGATCATTCCAGATGGTGGGAACAATGTCTAATCCTTTATGGGTTAAAAAATTAATCAGTTCCGTATCCTCATCATTGGTTACTCCCTGTAAAAATCTTTCTTCTTTTTTATAGCCTGTTATTGTGATTTTCATGCTTCTGTTTTGAGCTTTATTTCTGATTCAATTTCGGAATATTCTACCCATAAACAGAGACACAGATCTTTTTATTTTGAAGGATACAATTGGGTATTTTGCCGGAAAGAAAAACAAATTAACACATTCTATTTATTTGAGTATCAAAAAGTCGTAAATTTAGTAAAGGATAAAAACAGTGTTTTCCCTCTTTTTTATAGTTGTGCCGTTAGCTAATTTTGTTCCATAAAATTAAAAACCATAAAAATGAAAACTTCCTTTTTTACTAAGATTCTACCTCTGCTTTGTGCAGCATTTATTTTGACTTTTTGTCTGATTGGCTGCTCCGAACCTCCTAAAGAACCCGTTAGCAACAGTTATAAAAAGAAACTGATCAGCTACCGTGAAGGCCGGGTTCTTTTTGATGAATACACCAGAACCAATCATGAAATTCTCATGAAATCCAGAAACGGTGAACCCGATTCGCGATGGTACTGGTTTTCGCTGGAGGATATGGAAGGATATATTAAATATGTAAAAGAAAATGCCAAAAAACAAAAATTAAAAAATCCTGGGATCAGAATTTATATGGGTAAATATCCGATGAATCATCCTAAAAACAGAATGGCAAAACCCGAATATGCAGGCTATCAAACCATATTTTTAGTACCTACCGCTCAAAAAAGAGAAAGAGACAAGGGCACGGCCAGATCAGCAACAACTGAAGAAAATACAGATGTTCCTTCTATAGAATCTATGAACATGACCAATCTGGCACCGCCGCCAAAAACGTTATCCGGAACAATGCCTTAAAAAACACAAAATTATGAACTGGAATATTGAAACAGGGAAACAGATATCGATGATCATCTCCATTATAGTGATGGTTTTAATGATCATAAAATATAGAAAAACCGGAAAGGAAAATTTATTTTTTATCATTGGATATCTGCTGTTTTCCCTGATTGATATTTCCTGTTATTTCTATTTCAAGCTGACAAGCCTGCCTACGGATCTATTTTATGTGATTGGTTTTTTAATGATCGTATTCTTTCTATACTTATTTTATTATTACCAATTATTGTATGTTCCGCTGCTCAAAAAGATACAGACCATTATAATGATTCTTTTTGTACTCAATATTGTTGTTATGTTTTATACAGAAGATGATCTGCTTCATCATTTTTCTTTTAATATGCTCTATGCAGATATTCTTCTTTTGCTATTTTCAATTATTTTGTTCCTGTATCAAACCTTTAATTCTGATAAAATATTAGAAATTAAAAACTATTTACCCTTCTGGATATCAGTAGCTTTACTAATATTTTTTATTGGAAGTATTCCGATATTTTTTTTCAGAACTACTGTTTCGGAGACTATTTACTTCTTTATTTTATTTATGCTGAATCTGATCAGTAATGGGATACTCATATTAGGTTTAATCTGGAACAAACAGGAAAGAATAAGATAAATGATTTTCAGATATGGAAGAGAATAATTTGGTCATCATCTTTACGATTACTTTATTCATCGTTGTTTTAACAATGATCTTCATTTATGCGGTCTTTATCAAGAAAAAAACAACCCTGCTGATCGAGCAAAAAGAAAAAGATCTCCGGTTTGAAAAGGAGCTGGCTACTTCACAGGTAGAAATGAAAGAACAGACTCTTAATTATATCGGGCAAGAATTACATGATGATCTGGGCCAAAAACTTTCCGTAGTCCGATTGCGCCATAACCAATTGATTACCAAACTAAAAAATTCAGAAAAAGATGACCTGATTGAGCTCAATGAATTATTGGGCGAATGCATACAGGATATAAGAAACCTGTCTAAAACCTTGATCACCGAACAGATCATTCATTTCGGACTTGCAGAATCCATTGAAAGAGAAGTTAAAAGAATCAAAAAACTAAAATTATTGAAAATAGAATTCATCACTCAAAAACAGGATATTGATATTTCTCCCAAACATGGCCTGATCCTCTTCAGAATTATCCAGGAAAGTATCAATAATATACTGAAACACTCCAAAGCCAAAAATGTTTCCATACAAATGGAGGATGACTGTGAGAAATTACACATCAGCATTTCCGACAACGGAAGAGGCTTTGATACCAGCAGGATTCAGGATGGTTCAGGATTGAAAAATATGGAACTGAGAGCGAAACTGATTCACGCTGAATTGTCTATACATTCAGAACTTAATAAAGGAACACAAACATTGATAACCTATCATAAAAATTTATTATGAAAACTATTCCCATAGCGATCGTTGATGATCATACCTTAATCTCCAAAGCACTGGAGAATATGATCACAGAAAACACTCAATATCGGGTCATTATGAATCATCCCAATGGAGAAGAATTTATTGCTGGTGTGGAAAAGGCTTCAGAATTACCCGCTGTAGTACTGATGGATGTTAATATGCCTTATAAAAATGGTATAGAAACTACAGAATGGCTTACAGAGCACTATCCCGATATTAAAGTCATTGCCCTTACCATGGATGATGATGAAAGAATATTAATTAAAATGTTAAAGGCAGGCGCTAAAGGTTATCTGCTGAAAGATATGCAGCCGTCCATTCTTTTTCAGGCCATTGATACGGTATTTGAGAAAGGCAGCTTTTATACTGATTTTGTGGCTCAGAAGTTATTAAAAGTAAAAACAGAAGAAGCCAAAAATGCCTCCTTACTTTCAGAGCTGAAAGACCGGGAAAAAGAGTTTATCAAATGGGCCTGCAGTGAACTCACTTACAAAGAAATAGCAGACAAAATGTGCCTGAGTCCAAAAACTATTGATGGTTACAGAGATTCGGTTTTTGTGAAACTGGATATAAAAAACAGAGCAGGTCTGGTCCTTTTTGCGTTGAAACATAATCTGTGCTAACTTAATTTTTAATCTTATTGATTATCTGAAAAAATAAACATCTTTACATTCTTTTTATGCATCCGGCAGCTTTCCAAGCTGTCGGATTTTTTATCCCATAACTCATTCATATACAAACCAAAAGGTGTTTTTCCTTTTTCAAAATACGGTTTTCTCCTCTGTTTTTCTCGTTCTGAATGATGGAATTTTGTCATAGAAAAAACACAGAAAGGCAGCCCCCGAAAAGCCGAAACAGAGTAGGGAATATTTTTAAAACTAATACAATGAAAAAAGCACTTATCGTAGGTATTAATGATTATGCACCCATTGGATACGGAGGTCCGGATCTTAACGGCTGTGTAAATGACGCGAGAGACATGGCAAACACATTGGTTATCTGTGGTTTTAGTCCCGAAAAGATTAAGATCCTCACCAATCAGAATGCTACAAGAGCGAATATATTGAACTATCTGAAATCCATGATCAGCACAAGTGTGAAAGGAGATTCTCTTGTTTTTTATTATTCAGGACACGGAACCAGAGTGGCTAATATAGGATCGGATTTTGAACTGGATGGTCTGGATGAAGCCATTTGTCCGCACGATTATGCCAATAACGGGGTGATTCGTGATGATGATTTTAAAACCATTCTCAGCAAGCTAAAAGCCGGAGTGAATATGGAAGTTATCTTTGACTGCTGTTATTCCGGTACGGGAACCCGAAAAATGGATCTGGGACTGGAAGCAGATTTTCTGAACGAGACCGCACGTTACATTCCTCCAATGCTTGAAGATGAATTTTATCTGACATACGCCAGTGAAATGGAGACTTCTAAAAGTTCAAAAAAATCAACCGTTCTTACTAAAGCACTTGTGCCTGTTGCCGGAATGAATCATACGTTATGGGCTGCAGCGAAAGACAATCAGGTATCGATGGAAGGAAATATCAGCGGACAAATTCGAGGGTATTTCACCTATCATTTCTGTAAAATATTGCGTGCAACCAATGGGAATATCGTCAGAAAAACACTCGACAAACAGGTTGCTATTGCCTTAGCCGCTATGGGAGCAGCGCAAATTAACCAGACGGAAAGCATGACTGCAGAATTTTCACAAAAAATATTCACTTAATCATACAACCATTACGGCGGAATCCGAAAAGCCATCAAAAGAGTAGGAATATACCAGATTAAAAATAATAATCATGTCTAAAATTGAAAACAACAATCCAATGACCGCTGAAGAAGTTCTAAGACTTAGAACTGTTAAAGCAAAATCAACTGAAAAACCATCAGCCATTGAAAAATTATTCAACCAGGCTCCGGCTATGGAAACCATTAACGGAAGAACTTTTCCTAAAGGGATGAAAACTATAGGAATGCCTATGGATGAAAAAACAGCAGAAAACAGATCTCTGGAAACTGACCATTTCTACCCTACCCATGCTGATTTTGAGTACAATCCAAAACTAGAACCTAAAAAAGACCGTAAACCTAAATTCATTGAAAGAGATTCTTTCCTGACTCCTGAAAATGCAAGAACTATTTTTGGGGCAGATCAGAGAAAAGTATATAATTCTACAGCCTATCCATGGAGATGTGTAGGAAGAGTGGAAAGTTCTTTAGGATCAGGAAGCGGTGTAATGATTGGGCCAAGACACCTTCTTACCTGTTCTCATATCGTTGACTGGCAGCCTAATAATACAACAGGATGGCTGAAATTCACACCCATGTATTACAACGGAAGCGCTCCTTATGGAACTGCCTGGGGTACATTAACGTATTACAAGTATAAAGTAGCAGGTCCTAGTATTGACTCTACAGAGATACAATATGATTATGTAGTGATTGTACTAGACAGACCTATCGGAAACAGCACAGGCTGGTTAGGCTCAAAATCCTATTCCGATTCATGGGATGGAGGAGCTTACTGGACTCACGCAGGATATCCGGGAGATCTTACAGGAACTCAAAGACCTACCTACCAAACAGGTATCGCACTGGATGGGGATTTCTGGAGTGCCGATGACAACGAAAGCATGAGCCATAAAGCAGATATATGGCCTGGACAAAGCGGAGGTCCTTTTTGGGGATATTGGGACGGTTCTCCGTATGCTGTAGCAACTCAAAGCGCGCATAATCCAAGTGATAATTTTGCAAGTGGCGGCTCAGATTTAGTCAATCTGGTCATCAGAGCGAGAAATGAACATCCTTAATTTATTTTTTTAGTTTCAATAACTCCGGCCGCCTTTAAAAGGTGGCCGGAGTTTTGTAATTTTTGTGCTGTAAATAAATATGTTGTTTATTTAGATTTTATAGTCGTTCTAAAAACCTCATTTTCATTAGGCTCTTCAGTTTTAAAATTGCACGTCGTAATAATCTCACAATCTTTTATGTCATTTTCTTTTAAACTGGAAACTATTTTCTTTTTCATCTTTGGGTCAATACATATAGATTTCAAAGGATTATTATAAAAATTAATCCCATCAATATTTACCGAACTGATTTTCAATGATTTTAATTTATTCCCATCTAAATAAATATTTTTTAATCGTATATTTTTTATTGCATCTAGTGAAGATATCATATTTGAATCCAAATCTAAGTTTTCCAATGCTGACAATTCTGTAATATTTAAATCTCTTAATTGATTGTTTGCAGCAAGTATAGATTTGAGCTTAAAATTATTTTCAAAAATTATCTTTTCTACTTTGTTATTTTCAATATCTAATGATTCCAGATAATAACAGTTTGAGACATTCACTTCTCTCAATTCATTGTTCTGTAAAAAAGCATCTTGTACAACCGGAAAATTAGTTAATTCTAACTTCTTGATTTTATTATTTTCAACAGAAATTGCTTTTAAAAGTGGAGAGAAAGAAATTTCTATATTCTCAATTTGATTATTGGCAAATAAAATTATTTCCAACGACAGACAATTTTCTAATTTTACATTTTTAATACCAGATTTCTCTGCCATTATTGATTTCAGTTTCTGTTTATTATTGAAACTAAATATTTCAATAGAATTATTTTCTATATCTAAATCGGTCAGGTTTTCCAAATAATTTAACTCATCAATTCGATAAATAGAATTATTAGAACAGTTCAAATAGATTAAATTTTTGAAATTTTTTATTCCATCTAAATCTTTAATTTTTGAATTGGAAATATCTAAATGAAATATTTTTTCGGCCTCATTTTCATCTATTTCTTTATCATTATTCTGATCAATAATGATATATTTTCCATTTATATCCTTGGCTACATTTTCAAGTAAAAGTTTACTTTTAAAATTAGGGTCTTTAAAATTTATTTTTGCTGAATAACCTTTAAATGACAGTAAAATAAATAATATTAATATTTTCTTCATAATTTATTTTAAATTGAATCTGTTAAACTTTTGTCTTTTAAATACCTTTTTGAATTTCATTAGGATGACTTTAGTCAACCTATTTTAAGGACGAGACATATTAAAAATAAGACCGCTCCTAAGAAGCGGTCTTAATTATGACCTTCTGCCGTAGCTATGTCGGACAATCATATAATTTTCATCTACATAATCTAAAATCTCTTGCTTTTCTTGATCTGTCAAAGAAGAATTGAAATATATTTTATCATTTTTAAGATCATAAAGTTCTGAGAGTTCAGGAGTGTTTTCAAATAAAATTCTATATTTTGGCAACAAAACATCGGAAGGTTCAAAATAATCGTTTTGAAACTCTTCAAAAGGGAATCCTCTTTTTATTTTTTTATGCCAATGCATAAGCCAGTTTGTAAGTGCAACTGAGTCACTTATTCCTAGTTTATCATCCGCCTTTTCTAGTATTTTATACTGAAACGGTTTTTTACCATTTAAGGTTAATTCTATTAATAATTCATTTATTATTGTTTTCATATTATAAACAAGTGCAATAATACTTGGTAAAAAAGTACAGTTTAAAACATCTTCAAATTATGGTCTTTTTTCCTTTATGAAATATTTTCCTCTCTCCTCATCGTATCCCAAGGCTATAGAACCATTCCGTATCGATATGTTTTCTTTTACTATTTTAAGATCATCATCAATAATTAAGCTTCCATAAACATATCTATCAAAATCTTCTAAACCATAGGGAAAACCTAATAGCCAGCAATTAAAATCATAATATTTCCCTTTTTCTAAATATCTAATAGTAATTTCAGCATTCGTATCATAATTAAAGTTTATATCAGA
>CBFQYI010000120.1:0-10842 GCA_965720825.1 uncultured Chryseobacterium sp.
AAGACAGATAAAAAATATCAGCAAGGATGGTTATTCGGTCTGTTTTTCATCATTCTTTGGGCGATCAGATTCTTTGTTGAGTTCCTTAAAGAGCCACAAGGAGATGAATTCATCCAGATTGGTGGTCTGAATACAGGTCAGGTACTTTCGATTCCTTTTATGATTGCAGGGGTTGTGATTATGATTGTTTCCAAGAAATTTAAGATTACTCAGGCAGAAAACGAGAAACCGGAATAAGCCACTTGAGCTAAAAAAATAAAAAGGCAAATTTGTAGAAATACAGATTTGCCTTTTTTAATATTTTAAAATCATTGACTGTTTTGTCTATTCACCTCATTACAGATTCCTCTCCACCTTCCTGTTCAGTTCCTCAAAAACACAACCAAACGCATCAATTACATCAGTAGGCAGCATCGATTCTTTTGAATGTTTTTCTGAAGCTATATCAGCAGCTCTGCCATGCAGCCACACCCCAAGAATACAAGTCTCTTCTTCAGAATATTTCTGGGCCAGAAGCGAAGTCAGGATTCCGGTTAGAATATCTCCGCTTCCTCCTTTCGCAAGACCTGCATTCCCCGTTATATTATAGAATACTTTTCCTTCCGGAGTAATAACTTGCGTATGATGATCTTTCAGAATAATATAAATATTCAGATCTTTTGCCTTTTTCTTTGCCAGTTCAAGCCTTTTGAAAGAATCTTCAGTACTTCCGAAAAGTCTTTCAAACTCTTTCGGATGAGGCGTGATAATTGATTTTCCAGGGATTAATTTCAAATTTTTAGGATCTTTTGAAATGATATTCAACGCATCTGCATCCAGAATCAATGGTTTTGAATAGCCTTTCAAAAAACTCAAAAAGCTTTTCTCGGTCCCGGAATGAGTTCCCAAACCAGGCCCCGCACCACAGGTAACATCTTTATCAATCTCCAAATTGAGTATAAACGTATCTCCTCCTTTAATGAACATTGCTTCAGGGCACGCGGTCTGCAAAATATCATATCCGCATTCCGGAGCGAGTGTAAAAGTTAGCCCTGCACCGGTTTTTAAGGCTGATTTTGTAGCCAGAACTGCCGCACCAATTTTCCCATAACTTCCTCCTATGATAACTGCCTTACCATAGCTGCCTTTATGAGAAAATTCCTGCCTTGGAATGAATATCGAGGCTGCCAGTGGATCAACAATCACAGAATAATCAGAATCAGTAGTATCTGCATATATTTTACTTAAATCTATATCCAGCAGTACTGCTTTTCCTGTATATTTTCCTGTTTCAGGATGAAGAAAAGTTCGCTTCCAACATTGAAAAGTCAAAGTATAATCGGCTTTAAGAATAACAGAACTATTATCAGCCATTTCATCTGCAGGCAATCCGGAAGGGACATCGATTGATATTTTAATATTCTTCTTGGTATTCAATTGCTCAACAAGCATTTTATATTCTCCTTCCAACGGCCTGGATAATCCTGTTCCGAAAAGAGCATCGATAATGATTGTTTTATCATCAAAATTATAATGTTCGCCGGAATCAAATTTTCTGACTGAAATTCCGGATAAATCACGGAGTCTTTTCAGATTAACAGAAGCATCTTCTGAAAATTTCCTTTTAGAATCACTTACAAATACATCTACATCAAAACCTTTCAGGTAAAGTAATCTTGCAACGGCTAATCCGTCTCCTCCATTATTTCCATTACCGCAAAATACGGCTAGCTTTTTATGGTTTTTACAATGTTCCGAAATCCAATGCGCTGCAGCCATTGAAGCTCTTTCCATCAATTGAATGGAAGAAACCGGTTCTTGAGAAATCGTGAACTGATCCCAGCTGCGTATCTGTTCTGCTGTAAAAACTTTCATAGGCAAATCAAACTTTTAAGCAAATTACAAAAGATTTTTCATTATGATATCACGTCATTAATAAAAATAAAAAGTCATCATTAATGAAATAATGTATTGATATAATGGTGAAATATTCATTAAAACAGACAATAGGAAATCAACATTAAATTCAATATTTTGGGAATAAAAAACTATTAAACGTAGTGTTTTTTACATTTTTAAATTATATTTTTGTGTATATACTAATTAAAAAAATATAAATTATGGGATTTGTCAAAGAATTTAAAGAGTTTGCCTTTAAGGGCAATGTTCTCGATCTGGCTGTCGGTGTGATCATTGGAGCAGCATTTGGTAAAATTGTTTCGTCTTTGGTAGAAGATGTTATCACACCTCTGATCTTAAATCCGGCATTGAAAGCAGCCGGCGCAGAAAACATTGCAAAACTTACATGGAATGGTGTTGCCTATGGAAACTTCCTTTCCGCAGTAATCAGTTTCCTTTGTATTGCGATGGTTCTTTTCTGGATCATCAAACTGGCTAATAAAGTGAATAAGAAAGACGCTCCTGCTCCTGCCGGACCTACAGAAGATCAAAAATTACTGATGGAGATCAGAGATTTGCTAAAAAGCAAAAATATATAATCTGTACCCTCACTACAGTTTAAAATAAAAATCACCTCCGTGGAGGTGATTTTCTTGTTTTATATCATTTCAAACTATTGAATCTGTAAGATACTTGAAATCTGCTCTGCCAGGGAAAGACCTATTCTATCCTGCGCTTCAAGCGTAGAAGCTCCCGTGTGAGGGGTAAGAGAGATTTTAGAATGAGTAAGGATTTCTTTAGAAGGTGTTGGCTCATTAATGAAAACATCTAATCCGGCAAATCTTACTTTACCTGAATCCAAAGCCTGAATCAAAGCTGTTTCATCAATGACTCCTCCTCTTGAACAGTTGACAATAGCCACTCCGTCTTTCATGATTTCAAATTCGTTCTTACCAATCATATAACCGTCTTTCTGAGCCGGAACGTGTAAAGTAATGAAGTCTGAATGTTTTAGTACTTCCTGAAGTGGTTCAGTCTCGATATCAACATTGATAAACTGATTGTTATAAAACTTCACTTTGATGCTTGCTTTGCCTACATTATTATCAGCAGCTACCACTCTCATGCCAAGTCCTAAAGCGATTCTTGCCACTTCCTGTCCGATTCTTCCCATTCCTACAATACCAATGGTTTTTCCTCTTAATTCAATACCTGCAGCATATGCTTTTTTAAGGCTTCCAAATTCAGTACCACCCACCAGAGGCATCTTTCTGTTGGAATCCTGAAGGAATCTTGCTCCGGAAAACAAATGAGCAAAAACAAGTTCAGCCACTGATTCTGAAGAAGCAGAAGGCGTATTGATCACATGGATTCCTTTTTCTCTTGCATAGTCTACATCAATATTATCCATACCTACTCCACCTCTACCAATAATGTCGATGGACGGACAGCCGTCAATAATATCTTTTCTGACCTGTGTAGCACTTCTCACCAATAAGGTGCGGATTTTGTGCTCGTTAATATAATCTACTAAAAACTCCTGAGGAACTTTTGTAGTAATCACTTCAAAGCCTTTTTCTGTCAATGCATCTATTCCAGATTGATCCAGGCCGTCGTTTGCTAAAACTTTCATAAAATATCAAGTATATTAAAAAATGAAAGATTTAAAAATTAAAGGAACAGGTTCGCATTTAATTTTTAAATCTTTGAATTATATTTTTATTCGCCGTCTTCTTTGAATACCTCAATGGTCACTTGCTTTTCAACCAAATCCGTAAATCTTCCTTTATATCTTGTAGCTCTTACCAGGTGGTTGTCTATCCAGTGATAATTTCCTCCTCTTGGTTTTCCGCAAAGCACGCTGTGATATTTGAAGCCATGCTTATCCAGCCAGTCGATCGTGATTTGTTTTAGATTTTCGGTTCTTGAAGTAAAAAAGCAGATCTGATGTCCTTCGTCATACCATCTGTTGATCGTTTCCAGGGCATCAGGGTATGGTTCGCAGGTAACCATTCTTTCCGGCTCTTCATTGGGAACGTCATCCGTAATGGTTCCGTCGATATCTATTAAGTAATTTTTTATTCCATCCTTTAGAATAGGACTAATGTGTTCAATGTATTCTAATTCCATTACTAAATATTAAGTAACAAAGTTAGCGTTTTTACAACTACAAGGCACATTAATCTTCATTTATGTTAATATTTTACTATAAAAACTACTATTTAAAGAATAATATCAATATTTTATCAACCATTTTATTCAAATTAGTTAAAAATTTTCGTTTCGGATTTTCCTTTTTAAATAATAAAGTGAAGATTTGAAATAAAATCAATTAATGAATTGAAAAATTATTGTTACGCGCTTCTCTGTCGTCTCACATCCTTATTACAAAAAGCATGATGTTTATCTAAAAATTTCCAAAATACATTTATTACTCTTACATTTGTAGGAATGGAAGAATTTGTTGTTTTAGTAAATCCTGAAGATAAGATTTTAGGGCTGATGGAAAAACAGCAGGCTCACATCAATGGCCTGTTACACCGTGCTTTTTCTGTATTTCTTTTCAACAGTAAAGGAGAAATGCTTCTTCAGAAAAGAGCATCAGGAAAATACCATTCTCCTAACCAATGGACCAATGCTGTATGCTCGCACCCGCGAGAAGGGGAAACTTATCAGGAAGGGGCTGTACGCAGGCTCAAGGAAGAACTGGGAATTGAAGCGGAACTTTCAGAAAAATTCAATTTTATTTACAAAGCAGATGTTGGCGGCGGTCTTTGGGAACACGAGCTGGATCATGTATTTGTAGGAAATCATGAAGCTGATTTCCATCTAAATAAAGAAGAAGTGGAAGAAGTAAGATTCATTTCCATGGAAGATCTGGACAAAGAAATTTCCGAACATCCTGAAAACTTTACGGAATGGTTCAAAATTATTCTTGAAGAATATAAACACCACTTTTAATAATGAAAAAAATATTGCTTTTTTCTGCTTTTTTGACAGGAAGTCTGTTTTTTGCACAAAAGACAGGTGTATTTGACACTCAGAATTATTCTATCAATATTCCTGAAGGCTGGAAATCTACGAATGACAGCGAGATTATCAACATTTTCCCTACCAGCCAGATCGGCG
Source organism: uncultured Chryseobacterium sp. (assembly GCA_965720825.1). GTDB lineage: Bacteria > Bacteroidota > Bacteroidia > Flavobacteriales > Weeksellaceae > Chryseobacterium. Next base: position 5,008 of record CBFQYI010000120.1, read on the forward strand.
CCATCACAATTTCAGAATATCATGATCTTCCCCTTCCAAAAGAGGAAATAAAAAAATTCATCCTTGCCCTTTATCAATCACAGGATGAAGAGAAAAAAGTAAAAGAAAAAAAGAGCCAAAAAGGATATACAGAATATCTATACGAACACTTTGATGAAAAAGAGAAGCTATTCTGGATTACCAAAGCTTTTCAAAAAGACAAAAACTTATATTTGGTTTCCATCAACTGTGGCCAGAAATTCTGGAATGGAAACTATATGACCCTATTCAATGAGACTTTTAACAGTTTTAAAATAAAGAAATAAAAATTAAATATGAAGAAAACAGCCTTGTACGACAAACATGTTTCTTTGGGAGCTAAGATCGTACCTTTCGCAGGTTTTGAAATGCCTGTTCAATATTCAGGGGTTACAGAAGAACACTTTGCAGTAAGAGAAAAAGCAGGATTATTTGATGTTTCCCACATGGGACAGTTTTTCATCGAAGGACCAGGCTCAAAAGATCTTTTACAATACGTAACGACTAATAATGTAGATGCTCTTGAAAACGGAAAAGCTCAGTATTCTTGCCTTCCGAATGAAAACGGAGGAATTGTAGATGATCTTATCGTTTACAAAATGGAAGATGACAAATATTTTGTAGTAGTAAATGCTTCTAACATCGACAAAGACTGGAATCATATTTCAAAATACAATACTTTCGGGGCTAAAATGACCAATGCTTCTGATGAAATGTCTTTATTGGCAGTTCAGGGGCCTAAAGCTACTGAAATTCTTCAAAAACTTACAGAAGTAAACCTTTCAGAAATTCCTTACTATCATTTTACTGTAGGAAGTGTTGCAGGAGAAAATAATGTAATCATTTCAAACACTGGATATACAGGAAGCGGAGGTTTTGAGATTTATTTCAACAACGAAAGCGCTGAAAAACTTTGGGATGCTGTAATGGAAGCGGGTAAAGAGGAAGGAATCATTCCTTGCGGATTGGCTGCCAGAGATACTTTAAGATTAGAAAAAGGATTCTGCCTTTACGGAAATGATATCGATGATACTACATCTCCGATTGAAGCAGGTCTAGGATGGATCACTAAGTTTGATAAAGACTTTGTTTCTAAAGATGTTTTCGCAAAACAGAAAGAAGAAGGAGTTGGAAGAAAATTAGTTGGTTTTGAGCTTACTGATAAAGGAGTTCCAAGACACGATTATCCTGTAGTAGATGCTGAAGGAAATGTGATTGGAAAAGTAACTTCAGGAACACAGTCTCCAATGAAAAAGATTGGTTTAGGTCTTGCTTATGTAGACAAGCCTCATTTCAAATTAGGATCTGAGATCTTTATTCAGGTAAGAAATAAGAACATTCCTGCAAAAGTGGTGAAAGCTCCTTTTGTATAACTGATGATATCTCATAGCTAAATGAGGTGCTTGAGAATCGTTTAGAAACTCTTTTCCGTATAAGGAAAATTTTATAATAAGGCCGTTTCACGAGTTGTGAAACGGCCTATCTTTTTTGGATATATATAATATTGAAAGCTACTTTTCAGCTGACTAAAAATCTTTTGCAATGACAACCCATTCATTGGTTGCATTTGCAAATACACCTGCTGCTATTGCAAAAATAGTGATTCTTTTTTGATCATTTACTGTCCCTAGCTTTACTCCATTATAAGTTGTAGGAGTTGACCCAAGTAAACTAACTGCTCCTCCTGCAGCCACAATAGATAAAGATTTTCCTATCTGGCTATTTGAAGGAGTAGGCAATGTTACAGAGATATTAGGATTCGTACACCAGATAACAGCTTCATTTCCGGAAGCAGTAAAAGATGCTGACGTAGAAGTAAGGGATACCGGGCCAGCCAATAAGTTGTTTAAAGGTGCTTTTTGAATGTCACCGGAACTACTTATAGTCAATATATCAGTATTCCCACCTGCTGATGTCAGATTTGGAAGATTAGTCACACGAATAGGGTTATTATTTGCACTTACCTCCAGTACCCTTTGAGGACTGGTAGTCCCAATACCAACTCTGTTATTGGTTGCATCTACAGACAGGCTGCTTCCTGCAACAGAAAAAGCATTTACGGCTGTTCCTGTAAAGGCCAGTCTATTAGCTCCCTGCGTAACGGTACGGTTTCCGGTAAGGCTACCATCTGTGTTATAAATATTGGTAGATGCAGGTGCAGCCGGCAAAACCTTCCATGTTGCCACACCATTGGCATCGGACGTTAAAACTTTATCTGTGCCTTGTGTTCCATCTACGATTTTCAAAACTCCGCTTGTGCTGGATTCGATATGAAGCTTATTGGTAGGAGCTGTTGTACCGATACCTATATTTCCTGAGGATTTGATAGTCAGTCTTGGCGCAAAATCCACAGCATTTCTGGTGAAAAACTGTAAACCGGCATAACTGTTGGCTATATCACGGTCAATACCCGTAATGCTGGCCCCGGAAAGTCCTGTTTCAGATGTTGATGGAATAAAACCCAGCTCTGCAAACTGCCCGCTGGTAGCATTTAAATTATACAAAGTAATATTTCTTGATATCCCTTGCAGGCATGCAGTTCCACAATTTTCAATTCCCGCAGAAATGGTATTGGTTGTAGCTCCCGGGGTATTTTGAACGGATAGGAAAGAAGAAGGAGCTGTGGTACCAATTCCTACCCTGCCATTCGCAGCATCCACTGAAAAGTTTTTTCCATTTACAGAGAAAGCATTAGTCTGCGTCCCTGTAAAGGCCAGTCTATTAGCTCCCTGTGTAACGGTACGGTTTCCGGTAAGAGTTCCGTCTGTGTTATAAATATTGCCTGTTAAAGCATTTGCAGGATTATGGAGCTTTACCCAAGCTGTTCCATCGTAATAATAATATCCTACAGCATCAATATTTATAGCTGTTCCGGTTTGGGATCCGGTAGCTATGCTGTTTACAAAGAGTAACGTTGAAGTAGGAATACCTGTCATACTTTGTGCCCTCTGCCTATCCAGGCGGGGAATCAGCACTCCATCTATATTGGAGGAAGTACCTGTTGAAGTTTTTGCAGTAATATCAAGAGTAGCAGCAGGATTTATTGTATTCACTCCAACCTGTCCATAGGCGGATAGCCCTACTCCTAATAAAGAAGTAAAAATAATTTTTTTCATCAGTGTGTTTATCAAATTAATTTTCAAATATAGATAAAATACAAAGACACTAAAATATATTAACTAATTTTAACAAAAAAAAATAATTTAGACCGACACATTTTTACGAAATCATTATTCAAACACTATTAAAATTTTCAATTTAATGACATTATTTTGTATAATTATTTAGCTATTTATAGGGTCAAAAAAAAGCAATTTACCAACAAAATCTCTTTTTTTCTCAAAATCATAAATCCGCCACAATAGAAATCTTTTTTTTACACCTATCAATGTAATTCCGTACAACTTGCATCAGCAGCTCTATTATTACATCTAATTTTATAAGCTCATTCCAAAGAACAGCCTCAGATCTTCCAGATTTTTTTTATCATTACCTACAAAAATTTCCTTATCTGTAATAAAAACAGGTCTTTTCAGGAAGGTATAGTGATCCAGTAAAAGCTCTTTAAAATCTTTCTCTGTCAAAGATTTCACATCCAGTCCTCTCAGTTTGATCTGGGTAGATTTTTTGCTGAATAATGCTTCATATGATTTTGTTTTTTTATGCATTTCCGCCAATTCTTCTTTCGTAATCGGCTCTTTTTTGATTTCGCGAAGTTCCCAGTCTGTAAGATCGAATTGGGCTAAAATTTTTCTACAGGTGTCACATGTGTTAAGATAAAATACTTTCTTCATTATGGTTTCTAAATCTGTTAAGGTTAAAATTCTCTTTCATTGAAAGTTTCGTTTTTCAAAAGTAGGATTTAATCTAAAACTTTGGAAATTATTAAATAACTTTATTCAAATTTTATAAAGATGCAGAACAAGCCTATTACTTTTCAGTTTATTTCGGAGCCTTCAGATGTTAATTATGGAGGAAATGTACATGGAGGAAGTGTTATGAAATGGATTGACCAGGCAGGTTATGCATGTGCAACAACCTGGAGTGGTAATTATTCTGTCACAGTATACGTTGGCGGAATTCGTTTTTATGATCCCATCAAAATCGGGGAAGTGGTAAAAGTAGATGCTCAGGTGATTTTTACCGGAACATCCAGCATGCATATCGCCATTAATGTCTTTTCGAGAAACCTGAAACAGCCTAATTTTGAGAAAAAAACCCACTGTATTATTGTTTTTGTTGCGGTAGACGAAAATGGCAAAAAACTTCCTGTACCGAAATGGATCCCGGAAACAGAGGAAGAAAAGCAGCAGGAAATTTATGCTAAACGTCTGATGGAGCTGAGAACGCAGATCGAGGATGAGATGAAACCGTTTTTGTAAGAGCGGGTTTCGAGATTAAGAGTTTCAAGGCTCAAGGTTTAAAGTTTTGAGTAACCATTAACAAAAAAATGACCAATCACCTTATATGAAAAGTATTCTTACTTTAATGGCTTTGCTTATGATGGCTTTATGCCAGGCTCAGACGCATCGGTTTATTTATGAACTGCAGTATAAGATGGATTCTACCGAAACCTCTTATGAAAAGCTGAATATGATTCTGGATATTACTCCCAAAGAAGTAAAATTCTACGGAAGAAACCTGATTACAACAGATTCTTTAAATAAAAAATTCGGGATGAATACCAGTCATACCGATATGTCCGGGCAGGTAGTGAAAAGAAAAGTCAATTCTTTTGACAATGAGAATTTCATCAATATTAAAAATGGATATTACTCTTTTAAAACCACAGATAAAATAAACTGGTCCATTTCCAATGAAACGAAAAAGATAGAAAATTATACCTTACAAAAAGCCACGACCCGATTTGGAGGAAGAAACTGGACAGCATGGTTCTGTAAAGATATCCCTTTTAATGAAGGACCATTTAAACTCCGAGGATTACCGGGTTTAATTTTCGAGCTGTCCGATACCAAAAAGAACTTTATTTATCATCTTATAAAAAGTCAGGAATTGCAGGAAGCCTCTCCGACCGATACTTTTGTTGAATCCAATTTCGGAAATAAAGCTATTCCCATCACTGAAAAGCAAAAATATAAACTGATCATGGAGTTTTATAATGATCCTTTTGCTTTTGAAAGAAACAATTTCAGCAAATCCAACAATGATCTTAAAATTAATATCAACGGAAAAGAAATCCGTAATGTTGATGAACTGAATACCCAAACTAAAAGCATGCAGGAGGTTATCAGAAAATATAATAACCCGCTTGAAATAGATAAGGCGATGCATTATCCGGTATATTAAAACTATGGTTATTTTTAAGTTTGGGCTAAAGCCGGTGGAAAGTGTTAAACATATTCAGAGGGGCTAAAGCCTACCTCTATTGATTTTAACATACGGATATTTAATGGTAATATCTTTTATCTTTTATCTTTTATCTTTTATCTTTTTATCATAATTCTTATATTTGCAGTATCAAAAGGAAATGGTGTTCTTCCTTACCCAACCGCTTTACAAAAGCTGATGACGCCTGATTAAAAGATTATTAACAAATAACTAATCAGGATTATTATGTCAAAAAGTCAAAGAACTTTAGCTAAAAAAGTAGTTTTTCATACTCATTTTTTCTTCAGAAAATTTCCGGCTCTACCCTACATTTTAAAATGGCTGTCTATCAGTATCATTATTGGTGCTTTGGTAGGAACCGCTTCTGCAGGATTTCTTCAGTCTTTAGAATGGGCAACAAACTTCAGAGAAAATCACATATGGCTGATTGCTCTACTTCCTGTTGCAGGATTTCTGATAGGACTTCTT
>CBFQYI010000121.1:0-10832 GCA_965720825.1 uncultured Chryseobacterium sp.
TAACTTTAGTAGATGTTGTTGCTCGAAAATGAGTTTTACTAAAAAATTGAATTTTTTTTACATGAAACCGTTGTCAAGGTTTTAAACCTTGACAACGGTTGATAATTCCAATAAATATAAGTAAAATATTATTTTTTTTTGCTTAAACGGATACTGTAGACTGTAATCAATACGGTAACCAACAGGAATAAAGCACCTATCCATGGTGTACTTGCCAAACCTAAGGAAGAGGTAACAATCATTCCTCCCGCATAAGATCCGATTGCAATACCGATATTAAAAGCCGCAATATTAATCCCCGAAGCTACATCCTCAGTTCCCGGAAGTTCTTTTTCCGCAATCTGTACCACCAATAACTGAAGTCCGGGAACAGAAGCAAATGATAAAGCTCCTAAAAGAAAAAGGGTAACGATGCTTAAAACCGGACTGCTTACCGTGAAATAAAACGCTAGCAATACCAATCCCTGTGCAGCAAACATCCATAGAAGGGCTTTCAGAGGATTTTTATTCGCTACTTTCCCACCAATCAGGTTTCCTAAAGCAATGGCAATTCCATAAACCAAAAGGATAAAAGTAACGGCAGACTCCTGAAATCCTGTAATTTTCTGTAAAATAGGCGACAGATAAGTAAACACTACAAACGTACCTCCATATCCCATTGCAGTCATTAAAAAGGTAAAAATCAAACGTCTGTTTCCTAATACTTTAAACTGACTTTTTAAAGATGCTGTTTTCCCGTTTTTCAAATTATTGGGAACCAATAGTAAACTGGCAATTAACCCTATGATCCCAAGGATTGAAACCCCTATGAAAGTTGCTCTCCATCCAAAATGCTGTCCTATAAATGTTCCCAGTGGAACTCCTGTTACAATCGCTAGTGTAAGCCCGGCAAACATAATAGAAATAGCGGTGGCTCTTTTCTCCTCAGGAACCAGCGATGCTGCAATAGTAGAACCTATGGAAAAATAAACCCCATGGGCCAATCCTGTAAGTATTCTGGCCAGAACTAAAGTTATAAAACCGGGAGCTATAGATGCCAGCCCATTCCCAATCACAAATAATAACATGATGGATACTAATAGCATCTTGCGTGGGATTTTTCCCGTTAATGCCGTTAATATCGGTGCTCCGATAGCCACCCCTATCGCATAGAGACTAACCAGCAGTCCTGCGGAAGGTATGGTAATTCCCAGGTCTGAGGCTACGGTAGGAAGTAGTCCTACAATAACAAATTCTGTAGTTCCTATTCCGAATGCACTTATTGTTAATGCCCATAAAGCTGCAGGAAGGCCTTTTTTAGCGGTCTGTGTTGCAGTATTGATCTGTATTTCTTTTTGAAAGTTCATTGTCTTGTATTTTGTTGATATTGACAAGGCAAAGTTCCGAGGATTTTTTGTATTACAAAAATTATTTAAATTGTAACAAAGTATCAGAATACTAATAGTTTTATTTTACATTTAAAATGTGTTCCTTTGTACAATAATCATCAGTTTTAATGAAAAAATCAGAAGCAACCCGTCTTACTATTCTTCAGAAAGCGTTCGAATTGATCTATGTGAAAGGTTTTCAGACTACAAGCATTGATGAAATTATCGCAACGACTCAGGTAACGAAAGGAGCTTTTTATTATCATTTTAAAACCAAAGATGAAATGGGGCTTGCCATTATTACAGATCTGATGAAACCCAATTTCAGGAAAATGTTCATTGACTCTCTTCAAAACAGTCAGAATCCTTTAGACAGTATTTATGATATCATGTACCATTTACTGATTGAAAATGATTTTTTAAAAGTAGAATATGGTTGTCCTACTTCGAATTTTGTACAGCAAATGGCACCATGGCATCATGCTTTTACACATGCTTTGCATGAACTTTCAAAAGAATGGGAACAGGCCCTTGCACAAAGTATTGAGAAAGGTAAAGAAGCAGGAATCATCAACAAAGAAGTCAATGCAAAAGAAGTAAGTGTTTTTGTTATTTCAGGCTATTGGGGCGTAAGAAATCTGGGCAAATTAGAAAATTCAAAAGAAGTGTATCTTATTTATTTGAAAGGACTTAAGTCTTATTTCAACACGCTTCAATAATTTTTTTCTCAAAAAACATACTAATCAGTATGTTTTGTTTTACCTTTGCTGTGCTAAAAAAATAAACGATGTATCAAACCCTTACTTTTTTACATTCCTTCACCCGATGGTTGGTCTTAATAAGCTTGATCTATGCAATTTACCGTTCTTTCAAAGGATATTCTTCAAACAGAAAATTTACAGGAGCAGATAACAAGGTAAGACACAGGACCGCAACGATAGCCCACATTCAACTGGTCATAGGAATGATATTTTATTTTAAAAGTCCGGTGATTCAATACTTCTGGAAAAATTTTAACGAAGCCAAAGACTCTTTTGAACATCTGTTTTTCGGACTGATTCATATTTCGTTAATGATTACAGCCATTATTGCCATCACGATCGGCTCTGCATTAGCCAAAAGAAGACCTTAGGATAAAGAACAATTCAAGACAATGGGTATCTGGTTTTCTATAGCATTGATTATCATTTTCATTGCTGTCCCGTGGCCCTTTTCGCCTTTTGCAAACAGACCTTATTTCAGATAATTATGATAGATTTATTTAAAACAAAGATCGGCCGGCTGAGGATTCTGGCTATTTTGGAAGGAATTTCCTTACTGACTCTGATATTTATTGCAGTCCCTATGAAATATTGGATGAACAATCCTTTATTGGTAAGGCTTATTGGTCCCGTTCACGGAACATTATTCCTACTCTTCCTGTTCAATACTTTAAGTGTTGGCGTGGAACAGAACTGGAAATTTAAAGAAATAACATGGAAGGTGATTTTGGCATGTTTTATTCCGTTTGGAACCTTTTATATTGACAAAAAAATTCTGAGCAAACTATGAAAAGCCTTTTTATATTCTGTGGAATAGCTCTTATTCTTTATGTAGTCTACAGAGTGTACAGATTCCAGACTTTAGATAACGGCTTGCCGGAACTCCTTAAAAAAGGAGCTGTTATTTTAGACGTAAGAACAGAAAAGGAATATGAAACAGGACATATAGAAGGTTCTGTGAATATTTCTTTAGGAACCATCAGAGAGCGGTATACAGAATTAGATCGGAAAAAGACATACATCACAGTGTGTTCTCACGGTCTCAGAAGCGTAAAAGCGGAGAATATCCTGAAAGAAAGAGGTTTTAAACATATCTACAACGGAGGTGCCTGGACCGATCTTCAGAAAACAATTAACCCATAAGCAATGAATCTCTTCCGCACATTATTGACAGAAGAGATTCAATTTTTTAAAGAGTTTTATCCGTAAGCCATACCACTTTTTGTTCTGATGAATGTTCTTGCCCAATAATGTCTTTGTATAATTCAGGTCTTCTGGCCTTGATGTAGCGATTTCCTCCTGCCTGAGTAAGTTTTTCAGGAGTAATGGCTACTGATTCAAAACTGTCTTCCCATGAACGGCATTCTGCAATCACATCCCCGAAAGGATCAATAATCATAGAACATCCGTTTTTAAGCTGGTCATCATCCATACCAATTGGGTTTGAAAAAACAATATACGCTCCGTTATCATAGGCTCTGGACGGAAGCCACTTCATCAGCCAGTCCCGGCCTTTCATTCCATTAAATTCCAGACGTAAAGATGTAGGATCCGCTACCCTGTTTTCCCAAAGCTGAGGATCTACAAAACCAGCTCCCGGCCTTGTGGAAGGTGTACACATCGTAACGTGTGGCATAAAAATAATCTCTGCGCCAAGAAGTCTTGTAGCTCTTACATTTTCAATAATATTGTTATCATAGCAAATAAGAATTCCACACTTCCAGCCCATAATATCAAACACACAATATTCATTTCCGGGGGTAAGATACGGATTGATGAAAGGATGAAGTTTTCGGTATTTAGCCTTCAGTCCTGTTTTATCTACACAAACATAGGTTTTGAAGAGGTTATCATATTTATCTTTTTCAAACAATCCGGCCAGTATGGTGATATTATGTTGAGCAGCAATCTCCTGCAGTCTTTTAATACTCTCACCATCCGGAATAAGTTCTGCAATATCAAGAAGCTGTTCTCTGGAAAGCTTTCGGGCAAAAGTATAGCCTGTAATGGAACATTCATGGAAGGCAATTACATGAGAACCTTTGGATGCTGCCTCACCAGCTAATTTTTCTATAACGGATAGGTTATAAACTTTATCACCGCTTTTGTTTTCAAATTGTGCTGTCGAAATTTTAATATTCATACTTTTTTTAAGCAAAATTAGGCTATGTCGCTTCTCAAAAATTGTATAAAACCGCCATTCCAATTTACAGCTCAATAAAATTAACTGCCATTTTATTTTCTGTATGTAAGTATTGTTTAGGAGTAAGCCCGATATTATTTTTAAATTCCCTGATAAGATGAGACTGGTCAGAATATCCCGCTTCGTAAGAAAGTGCAGTCATATTTTTATCATCAATCCCGTTATTCATAAGGCTTAAAAAGTAATGAAGACGGATAATATTTCCATATTTTTTGGGAGACATTCCTATATGATATTCAAACTTTCGTTCTAAATGACGCTCAGAATATCCGGTGAAATACTGCAAATCTTTGGAAGATACAGAGCCTTTGTTTTGAAGAAGATATTGTTGTGTCGCTGTTATTAAATGATGATCTGTACTCATTCTTTCAGATAAAAAATGGGTGAAAAAGATATTCAGATCATTGATTATGGCTAAAGAATTCTCTTTTTTGAATAATTTCTCCTGAAATACTTCCAGCTTACTTTTCAAAACATCTTCCACAGAAATAATCTGATTACAAATTTCTTTGGCGGAAATTTTCAAAAGAATATTTAAAAAATAAGGTTGAAATACTATGGCTATAAGAGAAAATTTACCTTTTGAAAAGAAATCCCTGTAACCATTTAATGTACCATAGAAAAAGGAAAGTGGCATCCGGTCCTCAGAAATAGCGGAATACAGATTCATGTCTCCGGATAGTATCAATCCCGAACTTCCATCCGTAAAGAGCCTTAAACTTTTTATATCCTCTTGGGAATTTTCCAAAAAGATATAATGTCTGATATAAGGAGCCAAGTGTTTGGGAGGCGAAATCTGCATCCATCAAATTTACGCAAAACTTATGGGCAGAAAAAGACAGTATCTGAATTTAAGACATATAAAATCACATATTTAATTCTTTCGCACATTTTGCCAATTAAGCAGATATATGCACGATCATCTGCGAAACCTGAGTGATCTGCGAGAGATAAAAATTGATAAAATTCTTGCACCTTATGTAGTATTAAAAATTATTCTGCTTCTTAGTGATTTCTAAAAAAACTAAAAGAAATCCATGTAAGGTACCACACTTTATTCCCTTTTGGTCAGATATTTGAATAATTTAATACTTACCAATCACTTAAAATAGTAAAGTATGTCAACACAAAATCTTACCCACCTGGAAGCGATCAAAAAGATCAAAGAACTGTCAGAAAAAGCAAGAATATGTATGTTTTGTACAGAACTGGAAACCACTCCCATCAATTCAAGACCCATGACCTTGCAGGAAACAGACGACAGCGGAAATCTATGGTTTATCAGTAGTGGTACCAGCAACAAAAATTTTGAGATAAAAGAAGACCGCAGAGTACAACTGTTTTTTATGAACAACGGCGATTCACAATACCTTTCAGTTTACGGAAAAGCTTCTGTTTATAAAGATAAAGCAACGATAGAAGATAAATGGTCTCCACTGGCTAAAGCATGGTTTGATGGAAAAGATGATCCCAATGTTACCATTATCCGTGTAGAACCGAAAGAAACTTATTATTGGGATACCAAAGCAGGGAAACTGGTCAGCCTTTTCAGTTTTGTAGCTTCTGCCATAACTGGACATAAAACCAATAATGCTGACGGTGTAGAAGGAAATGCAATAATTTAGAAAGTTCGTAATAAACAATAAATTTTCTCGCAGATGTTGCAAATGAAGCAGATTTCTGTGAAATTATCTGCATAATCTGTACAATCTGCGAGAGATAAAAAAACGGCTCAAGGAATTGAGCCGTTTATACAAGATTAATGATTCTCTAATTTTTCACATCTTCCATAGACGCTCCAAAATTAATATGAAGAACATTTCCGTTTGGAGTTACTAAGGCGGGTACAGACTTTACACCTGCTTTTTCGGCATCTTCAATTTTATTTTTGTCATTACCTAAATGGATAATCTCAACATTTTCCAAACCTATAAGGTTAACGATATCATGTTCTGCACTGATGCATACAGGGCATCCTGCATGATAAAAAATGGACTTTTTCATACGATTTACTAATTAATAAGGGTTTTAATAATATTTTTTAATTCTTCTGTTTCTTTTTCGTGTAAAGGTTTCAAAGGGCTTCTCAAATTCCCGCCATCTTCCCCCAGAATATTGAGACCAGATTTCACAGCTCTTGGTAACCCTTTGTTCACAATAAATTTTAAAAGATCAAACTGCTGATAAAAAATTGTTTTTGCTTTCTCAAGATCACCTTCCTCCACTGCATTATAAAGACCTATATTCAGTTCGGGAATGAGATTGGGAGCGGCTGTACACCATCCTCTTGCTCCCGCAGAAAATGCAGCCAGAGCCAAAGGATTGGAACCGTTATAGAATGCAACCTCTTCCCCAAGTTCTCTCCTTAGATAATGCATTCTCTGGATGTCTCCCGTACTTTCTTTGATCATCGTTACATTGGGAATCTCCAGCAGTCTTTTCAACAAAGCCGGAGACATATCTACTCCACTTGTTGCCGGATTATTGTACGCCATGATCGGAATAGAAATCTTACGGGCTACGGCATCATAATGCGCTACAATTTCATCATCGGTCAGCTTCCAGTAACTCATCGGGATAATCATCACCGCATCTGCCCCGGCTTTTTCTGCGAACTGAGCATGATGAATTGTTTTTTCTGTTGTAAGATTAGAAACCCCTACCAACGTCGGAATTCTGCCTTTTACCTGCTGTAAAGTAGCTTCAGTAACTTCTTCTTTTTCTTCATCAGACAGATAAGGCATGACTCCTGTACTTCCCAATGGAGCGATACCATGGCTTCCGGAAATGATCAGTCTTTCTACCAAATGTTTGAAAAGCGGAATATCTACTTTTTCATTTTCATCAAAAGGAGTTATGGGATAGGCAATAATCCCTTTAAATGGTACATTTTTCATGTTTTCTTGTTTAAAAGTTTAAGATTATTTTTAAACCATTAAGAGAGAATAAGCTTTTAAGAATAGTAAGACTAGCTTCGCTTAAAAAATCATATCCGATATCAAATACAACAGAAGAACGGTTTCCCTTAATGGTTTAAAATATTACTATTAAAGGTCTCTTCCTTCCTCCTCTCTCAAAGCAACTCCTAAGTTCTGCAACTGAGGGGCATTTTCACAGGCGATATATTTGGCAGGTTCGGTATCGCTCAGATTCTGGTGTTTATGCCAGGCCCAGGAAGGAATATATACAGCATCGCCAGCTTCCCAATGTACTCTTTCATCTTCTACTTCTGTCCAGCCTTTTCCTTCGATTACAAATAATACAGTTTCATAAGTATGGCGGTGTCTGTTGGTTTGCTGTCCGGGAGTTAAACCTCCTATCGTCATACTCACATTCTTACTCGGAAGATCTACAAAGAAAACAGGATGCTTTCTTTCTGTTGAAAACTGATTGTGTTCTCCTGCATTTTCTACATTTTTATGGATCAAATGGCTTGGTTTTACATACTTTGGTCTTGCAAAAGTTTCGTGAAAATCTTTAGAACTGAATTGTTTCTTGTCCATGATTTTAAAATTATTATGGTTTTGTGCTTTATTGCATGACAAAATTATTTTATATTTGGACTGTTTAAATGATTCAGTTTTTATATAAATAGATAGTCCAGATGTTACGCCCTTGGAAATTGGAATTAGAAATTGATAAAAAGCTTGATAAAGCTGTTTATCTACAGATTGCAGATACAATTATCACTGATATCCGTTCAGGAAGATTAAAAGCGGGTGATGCACTTCCCGGAAGCCGAAACCTTGCACAAGCCTTAAAAATCAATAGAAACACTGTTGTAGAAGCCTATCAGGTTTTGCTCAATGAAGAATGGGTAATTTCAAGAGAAAGAAAAGGTATTTTCGTATCGGAAAAACTCCCTGTCTTGCATGAAAAAAATGCAGATGCACTGCATGATTCTAAAAATCAGCAGGTATTGCATAACGGAATTTTAATTAATTTCGATGATGGTCACCCTGACAGTAAAATTGCTCCTGTAACAGAACTGGCAAGAGCCTACAGACAAATTTTCAGCATCAAAGCGAAATGGCAGATGATGGGTTATGGAGATGAACATGGAGATTTGGAATTCAGAAAAATGATCTCTCAGATGCTTAATCATCAACGTGGAATGCATATTCATGAACATGAAATCTCTATCACCCGAGGCAGTCAGATGGGAATGTTTCTTACTGCTCAGAGTCTTTTAAGTTCAGGCGACCTGGTTATTGTAGAAGATCCCGGCTATCAGCCTGCATGGCAAGCGTTTCAGTATGCAGGAGCACAGCTTTTGTCCGTGCCTGTAGATCATGAAGGAATCGATATTGAGGCTGTTGAAGAACTTTTAAAACAACATCAGAATATAAAAGCGATATACATTACTCCCCACAGGCAATATCCAACAACTGTTACTTTGAGTTTGGCAAGAAGATTAAGACTGATTGAACTCTCAAATCAGTACAATATGACCGTTATTGAAGATGATTATGATAATGAGTTTCACTTCGGATATCGTCCTATTCTCCCGATTTCAAGTTTTCCCGAACTGCACAATTATGTGTATATCGGAACTTTAAGCAAGGTGGTAGCGCCTGCTTTGAGGATTGGCTATCTGACCACTAAAAATCAAGAACTGCTGAAAAGAATTGGTGATCTGAGAAAGATTATTGATGTACATGGAGATGTCATTATGGAACAGGCGGTTCTTCAGCTGATTAAAGAAGGTGCTGTAAAAAAGCATATCCGAAAAGCAACCGTTCATTATAAAAATAAAAGAGATTTTGTTTTTGAATTGTTGAAGAAGCACATGAAAGATATTGCCGATTTTACATTGCCCGAAGGTGGTCTGGCTTTTTGGATTGTTCCTAAAGTACAATTGGATTGGAATGTGGTAACAACTTTATTACTGGAAAAAAATATTAAGATTATTCATCCTAAACAGTACAGTCAAAATAATGTAAATGGATTCAGATTAAGCTATGGAGCACTTTCCGAGGAACAGCTGGAACAGAGTATTCCTTTGATTGCTGAGATTTTCTCAAGGTTTCTGACCAAGAATAACGTTGAATTATAATGGGAAATAGTTATACCCGAGTTTTTTCCCTCGCAGATTTTACAGATTACACAGATTTGTATGCTCGGTGTAATCTGTCAGATCTGGAAGATTTTTATGTAAAAAAACATTAAATGATTAGGAAAACTACTCTACTTCAAAAACTGCCTGAATTTCTACCGAAGAACCCACAGGAATAGAAGAAGCTCCCAAGGTAGCTCTGGCATGTTTCCCTTTTTCCCCGAAGACTTCAACCGCAAGGTCGGAAGCAACGTTCATCAGATCTGCATGTTTTGTATAATCATCCTTGGTATTGAAGATTCCTGTAAGCTGAACACATTGTTTTACTTTGCTCAAATCTCCTCCCACCGCTTCATTTAACACTGAAATCACGTTCAGCATGGTTACTTTTGTAGCGTCTTTTACCTGCTGTTCATTCACTTCTACTCCTAATTTCCCCGGATTGAAAATTTTTCCGTCTTTTAAAGCAACCTGATTGATAAATACCAGATTTCCCGAACGGACAAACGGCTGATAATTTCCTGCCGGCTTTGGAACCTGTGGAAGTGTAATATTTTTTTGCATTAGTATTTCATTGAAATTCTGGTGATTTGCAGCAGCAACTACCGTTTTCTTAGGATGAGTATCCTTTAACGCCAGTGCAATTTTTGCGAAATTTCTTCCCTGAAGTTCAGCAATATTTCGTTCTCCTTTCGTTGGTCTTTCCACATCTTTCAGAGAAGCCATGCTGGTAACTCCCAAAACTGTATTTCCCTGTGGAATAGCTTTATTCAGCTCTTCTGTTCCACGAATTCCATTAGATACCAATACCATCCCGTGCACAGCAAGACTGTTCCAGAAGGCCTGAAGAGCAAGCTCCTTTCCGGCTCCACTTCCCGCTGACATGAAAACAGTGGCAGGAACTCCTTCCAAAGCATGATTGGTCCATAACTGAACGGTTTTCGATAAAAATTCACTCATCCCCGTACTGATATTCCCGAAATAAACCGGTGAACCAAAAGCAATTCCATCATAAGAGGTTAATTCATCTACTGTTGCTACAGGAAGATTTTTCAGGGTTGGATTTTGTGAGGCCTTTACTAATTTGATGTAAGGAACTGCATTATTTTCGCTTTCCAATCCTTTGGCTATTTCTTTAGCCAGTTCGTAAGTTCCGCCATTATCGGAATGGATAAGAACCAATATTTTAGCTTTATTTTGTGCCATGATGTGAGTGTTATGAGATAATAAAATTAAAATAAAAAAAAGACATAGTTTTTTCATTCTGAATGAGATATAAATTATATTTTGAATTAATCATGTAGTTATTACATTGATAATACAAAATTACTACTGTCGTTTTTATTAAATTTGCCAAAATATACATACAAAACGACAATATGAAATGTGGACTGATTGAAAAAACGGAAAACCACTTTGTAGATTCTATAGAAAAAGAAGCTTAT
>CBFQYI010000122.1:0-10804 GCA_965720825.1 uncultured Chryseobacterium sp.
TTTATAATGTCGAAGGCAGAAAAAACAAAACAGCATATCATCGAGAAAACAGCAACCCTTTTTAATACCAAGGGTTATATCTCCACATCGCTGTCCGACATTACTCAGGCAACCGGCCTTACAAAAGGCAGCATCTATGGAAATTTTGAAAACAAAGATGAAGTAGCAATTGAAGTTTACAAATACAATTCCGGATTATTGAGCAAGACACTTAGCCGCTCTTTTGGTGAAGAGTATCCAACTTCACTGGATAAACTGCATGCTTTTGTAGATTTTTACCGGAAAAACTGGAAGTTTGTCTTTGCCAACGGCGGCTGTCCGCTTATGAATGCTGCTACTGAAGCTGATGATTCTTTTCCTGCTTTAAAAACTCAGGTTAAAAAATCTTTTGAACAATGGATGACAAAAATATCAAATGCCATTGCAGAAGGACAAAGTAAAGGTGAAATTGATAAAAAAGTCAATGCTGAGCAATTCGCCTCCCTATTCATCATGCTTATTGAAGGCGGAATTCTGCTTTCAAAAACAATGGGTGACCAAAGTTTTCTAAACCACGCTTTAGATAAAGTCAGTCATATGATTGATCATGAACTCAATATTCTTCCATCATAAATTATACCATATGGAAACAAAAAAAGTGGCTATTGTAGGATACAACAGAATTCCTTTTGCCAGAATGAATACTGCTTATTCAGAGCAGGGTAATCAGGATCTTCTTCTTGCTTCTCTCAACGGATTAATAGATCGTTATCATTTAAAAGGAAAACGACTGGGAGAAGTTGCGGGTGGCGCAGTGATTAAGCATATTTCTGAAAGCAACCTCATCAGAGAAACGGTGATGAATACAACCCTTGACCCGGCAACACCTGCTTGTGATCTTCAACAGGCATGTGATACAGGAATTGAAGCAGCTATTTATATTGGAAATAAAATTGCATTAGGACAAATTGAAAGTGGTATTGCCTGTGGTGTGGAAGCTATGAGCAACATCCCGTTTGAGTCTTCACCAAGATTAAGAAAAGCCTTGTTAAAAGCCAATAAAGAAAAATCAGCGTTTGGAAAATTAAAACAACTGTTAAGCCCTAGACTGAAAGACTGGATGCCAATTCCTTATAAGGGACAGGAACCTAAAACCGGTTTGGTAATGGGTGAACACACAGAAATTACCGCTAAATATTACAAGATTTCCAGAGAAGAGCAGGATGAACTCGCTTTAAAAAGCCACCAGAATATGGCAAAAGCTTATGATGAAGGGTTCTTTGATGATATGGTTACTCCGGCTTTTGGTTTAGATAAAGATAATAACCTGAGACGTGATAGTAGTATTGAGAAGCTTTCACAGCTGAAACCCGCTTTTGACAAACAGAACGGAACTTTAA
This sequence comes from uncultured Chryseobacterium sp., assembly GCA_965720825.1. GTDB lineage: Bacteria > Bacteroidota > Bacteroidia > Flavobacteriales > Weeksellaceae > Chryseobacterium. The sequence continues at coordinate 1,380 of CBFQYI010000122.1, forward strand.
CGGCAGGAAATTCAACGCCATTTACGGATGGTGCTTCCGCAGTTTTGCTGGCCAGCGAAGAATGGGCGAAAGCCAATAACCTTCCTGTTTTAGCTTATATCAGTTTTTCTGAACTAGCGGGAATAGAATATGTAGAAAATAAACAGGATTTACTTCTTGCTCCTGTTTTTGCAGCAGAGAGAATGCTTAAAAAAGCAGATATGAATTTATCTGATTTTGATTATTACGAAATTCACGAAGCATTTGCAGCACAGGTTTTGGCTACCATAAAAATCTGGGAAGACGATGATCTTGCTAAAAAATTTGGATTGGAGAAAGCTCTTGGAAAAATCGATAGAAATAAGTTGAATGTAAAAGGTGGAAGTCTTGCTGCAGCTCATCCTTTTGCAGCAACAGGAGGAAGAATTATCGCAACTCTGGCAAAACTACTTCACGAAAAAGGCAGTGGAAAAGGTTTTATATCGATATGTGCAGCCCGTGGACAGGGAGTAACTATGATTTTAGAAAAGTAAAAACTCAAATATGGATAGATTAGCACAATTAAAACAATTCATCGGAAAAGAGTTTGACCAGTCGCCGTCGCCATTTATGAAATGGCTTAATCCTATTGTTCTTTCTGTAGAAGAAGGACAGCTGGAATTTCAATATACCATAAGACCGGAATGGCTGAACCCGATGGGAAACCTTCACGGTGGAGTTACTGCTGCCATTATAGATGATGTCATTGGTGCCACCATGTTTTCTTTAAATGAAAATTCTTTCATTACCACTATAAATAATGTCATTGATTATTTTTCAACTGCAAAAGAAAATGATAATATTGTAGCCGAAACTAAAATCATTAAAAGAGGGAGGCAGTTTGTAAACGCTCAGTGCGAAATATGGAACGCAGATAAGACCCGCTTAATAGCGAGGGGAACCTCGAATTTATTCAAAATCAATAACTAAGTATGAAAAGAGTTGTCATTACAGGTCTTGGCGCAGTGACGCCCTTGGGAAATAATGTCGAAGAATTTTGGCAAAACAGTATCAATGGAGTGAGTGGAGCAAACAAAATCACCCATTTTGACACAGAAAAGTTTAAAGTACATTTTGCTTGTGAGGTTAAAAACTTTGATCCAAAAGCTCATTTAACCCACAACGAAATCAAAAGAAGTGATTTATTTTCACAATATGCGATGTACTCCACTGCGGAGGCACTCAAAGATTCCGGGCTTGAACTGGAAAACATTGACCCATTTGATGTAGGTGTGATCTGGGGAACAGGACAAGGGGGAATGTGGACTTTCGAAAGTGAGGTCATGAATTTTGCAGCTGGAGACGGAACTCCAAGATTCAATCCTTTCTTTGTACCGAAATTTATTGCTAATATGGCATCAGGAATGATATCTATGAAGTATGGTCTTCAGGGAATCAATTATACCACTGTTTCAGCATGTGCCACCGGAAATACGGCATTAATGGATGCCTTCAACTATATTCGTCTTGGTAAAGCAAAAGTGATTGTAAGCGGTGGCTCTGAGGCTGCTATTTCTCCGGCTTCAATCGGAGGGTTTTCCATTATGAAAGCTATGTCTACAAGAAATGATGATTTTGCAACAGCAAGCCGACCTTATGACGCAGACAGAGATGGTTTCGTAATGGGTGAAGGTTCAGGAACTTTGATTCTGGAAGAATATGAGCATGCCAAAGCAAGGGGAGCAAAAATCTATGCAGAACTGGTGGGGGCAGCGATGACAGCAGATGCCTATCATATGACAGCGCCTCATCCTGATGGTGTTGGTGCCATAAAAGCCATGCAGCTGGCTCTTAACGAAGCTGAAATCAATGTAGATGATATTGATTATATTAATCCTCATGCTACTTCTACTCCACTGGGAGATCTGGTTGAGCTGAACGGAATTAATAAATTATTTAAAGGAAGTAAAAATCTTGACATCAGTGCAACGAAATCCATGACAGGTCACCTGCTGGGCGCTGCAGGAGCTGTTGAAGCCATTCTTTCTATTAAAGCAATTCAAAACGGAATTATTCCGCCAACGATTAATCTTCATTCTATAGATGAGAACATTCCGAGAGATATCAATATTGTATTTGGAGATGCGAAAGAAAAAGATATTACCTATGCTTTAAGTAATGCTTTTGGGTTTGGAGGGCACAATGCTACTTTAATTTTCAAGAAGTTCAGCTAATCCTGAAATCAAAATAAATTGTAATCCCTGTGTTTTTAAAGCACAGGGATTTTTTATGTATAAAAGTTTTTGTAAGTTAGTTCCTTTACAAAATATTTTATGAAGAAACTTTTCTATGCCCTATTAATACTCATTTCAAATTGTATTTATTCTCAGAATAATTTTGAAATTGATCTCCGTTCAGATTCATACATTAATGACAGCCTTATGCTGGGAGCTCCTTCGACGAGAAAAGGATTTGGAGACCTTTATACCTTCAAAATTCAGACGAACAACAATATTTCTGATTTTGGAAAAAAGCTCAGGATGGCTCATTCCATTTATTATTTTAAAATTCAAAAGAAAAATATTGTCAATGGTTTTATAGAATACCCTCAACCAGTAGCTTTTGGTTATATGGGTAAGAAAGGTGAAGCAGGTTATAGTACAAAAGTATTTTTCTTAGAAGGAGGAAAATATAAAATTGATTTACCCAAAGACATCAATAATGTAGAAATTAATATTGATTCCCCAACCAACAAAGAATATAAGGCTTTACAAACATCATTAGAACCGTTTTATATAAAATCAAAAAGTCCCCACCAGCTTGACAGTTTGATCAATATGGACAAGAAACAGGAATTTTTAGGAGGATATATCAGGAAAAATCCAGATTCCTATGTTGCACTATGGGAAATCGTGAATGATTATACTCTTAACGATTACCATCCTGCTTACTTGAAAAACCTGAATTTATTTTCTCCAAAATTTAAGCAAAACAAATTATACAAAGGTGTTGAAGCTCGTTTAAAAGCAGAACAATCTACCTCCATTGGACAAAAAACCCCTGATATTTATTTTGACAAGCAGAATAAACTGACTTCGGAAGACTTTAAGAAATACAAATTAACCTTTATCGATTATTGGTCAACAACCTGCGCTCCCTGCATAAAAGGAATGCCAGAAATTGTGAATCTGTACAATGAATATAAAGATCAAAATGTCAATTTCATAACCATTACAGACGAGCAAAAACCTAATAGAATGGACGTTGCCAGGAATATTTTAAAGAAAAATAATGCGAATTGGATTAATTTCTTTGATGTAAACAAAGACTTCCAAAAGAAAGTGAATGCTACAAGCTACCCTCTTCATTTTATCATCGATGAAAACGGAAAAATAATTGCCCGAATAAGCAATAGCATTGAGGAAGCAAGAACTATTATTAAAGAATATTTACAATAATTTCTTCAAAAGAAAAAAGCAGTCCGATGATGGACTGCTTTTTAATCTTATGCTTTCAACCATTCTGAGGAAGAAAGATAATTCTGATCAGGATAATAAATGAACAGACAGTTTTTTCCTTTAATCGTATTGATTATAGACTGTGTCAGTTCTCTTGGGACGGCAGGGCATCCCCAGCTTCTTCCAATTCTTTTGTGCATAGAAGCAAATGCATCACTTACATAATCCGCACCATGCATTACAATTGCTCTTCTGTATGCAGCATCATTAAAGCCCTTATCCATTCCCAATAACTTCAGAGAGTATCCGTTATCACCCTGGTAGGTAGCATCCGTGATATAAAATCCCAGACTACTCTGCAGCGAACTTTCCTTGTTTGAAAAATTCGTCGCAAATTCTTCGCCGGTATTTTTTCCGTGTGCTACCAATGAGTTGAACAGAACTTTTTTGTCTTCAAGGTCAATAATCCAAAGTCTTTTGGTGTTAGAAGACATAGAAAAATCGCAGATCGTTAATAAATGCGAGTCTTGGGTAAGCAATCCTGCTTTTTTTAAATTTTCATAGCCAGTCAATGCTTTTGAGAACACTTCATAGTTCAGTTCATGTTCCGGGTCAAAGGCAATAGATTGGTACAATGCTTCTGATGAAGACACTGCTGTTGTGCTCTTCTCAGATTTCGTTTCAGCTACTTTTTCAGTTTTCGTTATTGCATTCTCACTTTTCACCACCACTTTTGGGGAAATGTAGAATGAAGTCGTCACCATGTAAACAAGGCCTAATACGCTATAAAATCCTTTCATTCAATACTGTATAAATCCAAATTAGTGGGGCAAAATTATAAAAACATAATTACCAAAGGGTTATAACTCTAAAAAGTTTAACGCTATTTAAGAAACTTTAACGTCCTGATTTTGTGAATTAAAGCACTTATTTTTGAGAATCCGGAACAAATTCCAGGCTTACAGAATTCATACAATATCTCAGCCCTGTGGGCTTTGGACCATCATCGAAAACGTGTCCCAGATGGGAATCACATCTTTTGCAAAGTACTTCCACTCTATCCATTCCATACGACTGATCTCTTACATAATACACGCCTTCTTTATCTGCTTCAAAGAAACTTGGCCATCCACAGCTGCTGGAAAATTTTGCTGTAGAACGGAACAGATGATTTCCACACACGGCACAATAATACTCACCTACCTCATCAAATTCATTATATTTTCCCGTAAAAGCTCTTTCTGTAGCTGCTTCTCTGGCAATGGCGTAGAGGTCCGGAGCAAGGATCTTTTTCCATTCTTCATTGGAAACATTGAGTTTTGTAGTATCTGTTCTGGAATAGTATGGATTGTTTTTTGCTTCTGTATTTTCCATAGGAAGGGTTTTAATAGGTTCGTATTTCTGCGTACATGCCTGCAGAAAAAATAATAAGGTGACTGAAACTAAAAATTTCATCGTAAATTTCATTCTTCAACCCCAAAAGGCTTGAGGTTAAAAGCTTTTATTAAGATTAAACGGTTTCATAACCAAATTTAGTAAATTTGAGAATATGAATGACGAAGCAAAAAGAAAACAACTCAGAAAATATAAAGCATTTGCTACAGGATTATTTGTCCTGATGGCCGTTATTTTCATTATTACCACTATTTTACAGAAGTCTAATAACTCTCATTGGATTGGCTATGTACGGGCATTTGCTGAGGCTGCTATGGTAGGTGCGCTTGCGGACTGGTTTGCTGTAACGGCATTATTCCGTCATCCTTTGGGGCTTCCTATTCCTCATACCAACCTGATTGAAAACAGTAAACAGAGACTGGGAGACAATCTTGGGAGTTTTGTTGTGGGTAATTTCCTTTCTCCTCAGAATATACGTCCTTATATCCAAAAACTTAAAGTTTCGAATTTTGTAGGAGAATGGCTGGCAAAAGAAAAAAGTCAGGAGATTTTGATTAAAAATCTTTCGGATATTGTTCTTGATATTCTCAATAAACTGGATGATTCTACAGTAAGTCAGTTTATCAGCAAAAAGGTATCTGAAATGACGGATGATATCAAGCTTAATAAAGTAGTGGGAAACGGAATTGGCTATATTCTGGAAAAAAATGACCATCAGAGAATCATCACCAATCTTTCAAAACAGATCAAAGAATACATCATTGAAAACGATGAAATGATTCAGGAGCGTGTAAAGAAAGGAAGCTATTCGTTCATCCCATCTTTTGTAGACAATAAAATTGCGGATAAAATTGCCGACGGACTTTCTGACTTTTTCAAAGAAATAGAAGAAAATCCCGAGCACGAAGTAAGAGGATTGATTACCCAGAAAATTCATGAATTCTCTGTTGACCTGAAAGAAGATCCGAAATGGGATGAAGAGTTTAAAACTATCAAAAACGGACTTCTGAAAAATGACAAACTGGACGAATATTCCAACGACATATGGGTTTCCATCAAAAAAACACTGATGAAAGAACTTCAGGAGGAAAACTCGGCTTTGAAAAACTATCTTACTAAAAACCTGAATGAGTTTGCTCAAAATTTAAAAACCGATGAAAACCTTCAGAACAAAATTGACCATTGGGTTCGGGTGACGGCTTATAAATATATTCTGAAAAACACCCATCAATTCGGAAACCTCATCAGTACTACCGTTGGAAACTGGCAGGGAAAGGAACTCAGTGAAAAGCTGGAACTGGAAGTAGGAAAAGATCTGCAGTTTATCCGGGTCAACGGAACACTGGTAGGCGGCCTGGTAGGATTGATTATCTACACCATCGCACACTTCTTCATTTAAAAAACTAAAATCCACGATAACTCAACCATGAAAAAAAATTTCAGTGTCTTCTTTTTCTTTTTCCTCACATTTTTTCTCGGTCAAAAAGTTGAATTAAAGAAAGTAACTGATTCTTCGCAGACTTTTACCGGAGAGATCAACGGAGTGCCTATTACCATAGAACTCAATTATACAGGTGTGGTAGACTGTAACCAGTATCAGCATTATGTGGATGGATGGTACTATTATGATAAATACAAAAAGAAAATCCCACTTACCGGAGTTTATGACTATTATGGAAGCCTGTCGCTGTATAACTTTGGAACAAAACAAAAACGGAATTCGAAGCTTTTGAAAGAGCAGATCACTTCTCTTCAGAAAGTAGAAAAGACTGATGAAATAGCTCAAAAATTAACACCAAAAGAGTCCATTATATTTGATCAATCGACTCTTAAAAATAATCCAATTACCGGACATTTTTATCTGGACAAAAAATCCCAGCCTGCAAAATTGTTTACAGGCAATACAATGATCTACCGTTTCAACAATTATCTGTTTTTACCGAATAATAAAAAAATCAATACTTATGATTTCATTAATAAAGCAGGTGGAAATGAATTGATCTCCTATGCATCAGGAGAAAATGGAAACCGAGTTTTGCTTTATTTTGAGCAGACCTCAAATTTTAATGCCTGTGGGCAATGTGGGGCAAGTGACGGAGAAAAAGGCTACAGGGTCCTCTATTTCACAAAAGACTGGAACTATAAAAACTATGAGGAATTCCTGATTGAAAGCTGCTGGGAAAACATCTATGATGTCACCAAAACAAGATCCAAAGACAGGCAAACCATACAATATAAAATAGCCAAATCCGAAAGTACTCCCGCTCACACGCTTACTATAGATATTAAAAATGCATCCGTAGTAAAGTCAAAATAAAAAAAGAGAGTTATCTCAACTCTCTTTCTATTTTTATCTTGGTAATCTGCTTGCTCTTTTCAGAAGTTCCTTGTTGATTTCGTTGATCAGTTCCGGACCTTCATAGATAAATCCTGTGTACAACTGAACCAGTGTCGCTCCTGCATCCAGCTTCTCCATCGCATCTTTAGCAGAGTGGATTCCTCCTACTCCAATAATTGGAAATGCTCTGTTGCTTTTATCAGCAAGGTATTTGATCATTTTGGTACTTCTCTCACGGATAGGTTTTCCGCTTAATCCACCATTTCCGATCTGTTCTAAAACTTCCGGAGAGGTTTTCAGACCTTCTCTGTTCACTGAAGTATTGGACACTACGATACCATCAATCTTTGTTTCTGCAATCAGTTCAATGATCTCATCCAATTGAGTGTTATTCAGATCCGGTGCAATTTTAAGGAGTATTGGTTTCTGTACAGATTTTGACTGGTTTATTTTCTTCACTTCTGTAATCAGCTCTCTCAGATAGTCTACATCTTCCAGCTTGGCGTGGCTTCCTACATTCGGGCAGCTTACATTCAGAACAAAGTAATCTACATGAGGATGAAGACCTTCAAAGCAGTCTAAGTAATCCTGGGTATAATTTTCCGGACTTGTGTCTGTATTTTTCCCGATGTTTCCACCGATGATTATTTTTCCTTTGTTGGATTTCAGCTTTTCAATCGCTGCTTCAAGACCGTCATTGTTGAACCCCATCCTGTTGATGATTCCACAATCTTCAATAAGACGGAACAATCTTTTCTTAGGATTTCCGGCCTGAGCTCTCGGGGTAACGGTTCCAATTTCTACAAATCCGAAACCAAGGTCTCCCAATTCATTAAATAAAACTGCATTTTTATCGAAACCGGCAGCCAGTCCTACAGGATTTTTAAATTTTAATCCAAAAACTTCTCTTTCCAGACGTTTGTCTTCAATAGGTTTGGGGAAAAATAATTTAGTAAGAAATCCAAAATTTTTAAGCATTGAAAATGTAAAATGATGAACTTCTTCAGGATCAAATTTGAAAAGGATCGGACGAATGAGCGATTTGTACATTGAAAAAAAGTTTTACAAAAATACTCATTTTAAAATTAATGCCAGATTGATGTATGATATTTTATCAAAATGTCTGATCTATAGTATCTATAAGTTGGAAAACAACTATATATTCTACAAATCAGAGAGATTTTTTAACGCTATGATCACAAAAAAACATAACCATCCTGAAAACATTTGGATTCGCAAGGGCTTTTCACCAAGCGAAGTACGCACTATCTGTCTTTGCTGAACGAAGTGCCCTTGCGATCGGAAATAAAAACCATGTATTAGTTAAACTTTGCGAACATCGCGTTAAAACAATAGGTGCACAGAAATATCGCTGTTATCTGCTAAATATAATGGGATACGTTTTGAGATACTTAGAAATAATATCCTTGCCAAGGTTTCAATTAAGAGTACGCACTCAGATCAAATTTCAGAATATCTCCTACTCTTTTGAATTCCTCATCTATAGTAGCATTTACGGTAATTCTTTCGTTAGAAACAGGATGATTAAAAATCAGCTGGTGTGCATGAAGCGTCATTTTGCTGATCTCAAATGTTTGAAGCCACAATTTGTTTTGTTTATTGCAGCCGTGTTTTCGGCAACCTAAAATAGGATGGAGAATATGTTTAAAATGTTTTCTCAGCTGATGAAATCTTCCCGTTTCAGGAATTGCTTCTACCAAAGAATATCTCGAAGTTTGGTGTTTTAGAAAAGGTAAATCTATTTCCGAAGTCTGCAAACGGCGATAGTACGTAACGGCGTTTTGTTTGACTTCATTTTCATTAACTAAATCATAATCAATGGTTTCTTCTTCTTTTGTCCAGCCACGAAGAATGGCGAGATATTTCTTCTCCACTTCGCGTGATGCAAACTGCTCGCTCATGATTCTAAGGGTATCTTTATCTAAGGTAAACAGCAGAACACCCGAAGTTTTTCGGTCTAACCGATGTACAGGATACACTTTTTGCCCAATCTGTTTCTTCAATTCCTGAATAGCATAAGTATCGGCTTCTCCCGCATAGAAAGATTTGTGAACCAGTAATCCGCTGGGTTTGTTGATGGCAATAATATGCTCGTCACGATAAAGAATTTCTAACATGGTGCAAAAGTAGAAATTTTCGATCGATATAGCCCTGATTGAGCGGTATGTTTGAGCTCTTTTGTGGATTTGGGGGGGGGGAGAGGACCGCCAAAAAACCAAAAAAAAAAGTAAGAAAAACAGTTAAAGGGGGACTTT
>CBFQYI010000123.1:0-10797 GCA_965720825.1 uncultured Chryseobacterium sp.
AAATTTACTAAATGAGTATAATGAGAGTCTGTATAAAAAAGATAAAATGGTGAAAGAAAGGTTCTTTGGGTTGACCAACGGACAGGGAAATCACGGCGAAGATGTAAAAGAATATTTTTATTATCTGGATTCCACCCCTACCCATTCTTATATGAAGATGCTGTATAAGTATCCTCAAAATGCTTTTCCTTATGAACAGCTTGTAAAAACAAATGCAGCAAGAGGGAAAGAGGAAGCTGAATATGAGTTGATTGATACCGGGATTTTTGATCACAATGAATACTTTGACATCTTTATTGAATATGCAAAAGAAAGTCAGAATGATATTCTTGTAAGACTAACAGTAGTCAATAAATCTGAAAAAGAAGCGTCTCTCGTAATTCTTCCGACTGTCTGGTTCAGGAATACCTGGAACTGGGGATATGATGATTATAAACCTCAATTGTCTGCTGAAGATGCGGATCGTATTAAAATCAATCACCAGGATATCGAGGTTAAAAATCTATATGCAAAGCAATCCTTAAAAACATTATTTTGTAACAACGAGACCAATAATGAAAGGCTTTACCAGTCTTCCAATGAGTCAAAATACTGTAAAGACGGAATCAATAATTTTGTGATGACGGGAAATTCTCAGTCTGTGAATCCCCAAAATACAGGAACCAAAGCTTCCTTCTTTATTGATGAAGATTTTAAAGGCGGAGAATCAAAAATATTTGAATTCAGGCTTTTAGATAAAGATATAAGAGAGCCTTTTAAAGATTTTGATATTCTTTTTGAACAAAAACAGAAAGAGGCAGACGAGTTTTATGCAGAAATTCAGAAAGGAATTGCTTCGGAAGATGAAAAACTGGTTCAGAGACAGGCTTTTGCCGGAATGCTTTGGAATAAAATGTTTTATCACTACAATGTAGAAAAATGGCTGAAAGGTGATCCCGCAGAAATGCCGCCGCCAAAGTCCCGTGAAACTATAAGAAACTACGACTGGAAGCATCTTAACAATGAACATATCATTTCAATGCCCGATAAATGGGAATATCCATGGTATGCTACATGGGATCTGGCGTTTCATACCATCAGTTTCTCTCTGATAGATCCGGACTTTGCAAAACATCAGCTGAAACTTTTCCTGTTTGAATGGTATATGCATCCCAACGGACAGCTGCCTGCCTACGAATGGAACTTAAGTGATGTAAATCCTCCCGTACATGCCTGGGCGGTTTTCAGAGTATTTAAAATTGATGAATATTTAAAAGATAAACCCGATCTGGAATTTCTGGAAAGTGCTTTCCAAAAGTTATTGATGAATTTTACCTGGTGGGTTAATAAGAAAGACCTTAATGGGAATAATATCTTTGAAGGAGGATTCCTGGGACTTGATAATATTGGGGTTTTTGACCGGAATTCTGTTTTGCCCAACGGAGAACAGCTGGAACAGTCCGATGGAACAAGCTGGATGGCCATGTTTGCCCTGAATATGATGAGAATTGCCCTGGAACTGGCTCTTTACAATAAGGTGTATGAAGAGATGGCGATGAAGTTCTTTGAACATTTTCTATCTATTGCCCATTCATTGGATAATATGGGCGATGAGAATTTCAGTCTTTGGGATGAACAGGATGAATTTTTCTATGACGCCATAGCTTCCAGTGACGGAACACATATGTATCTGAAGTTGAGAACAATTGTTGGGTTAATTCCTATGTTTGCCGTTGAGGTTATCGATGACGAAATGATTGAAAACCTTCCCAATTTCAAGAAAAGAATGAAATGGGTGCTGGATAATAAGCCTGAACTGGCTTCTCTGGTTTCTAGATGGGAAGTAAAAGGACAGGATTCCAAACACCTTTTATCTCTGCTTCGGGGACATCGTTTGAAAAGACTGTTAAACAGAATGTTGAATCCGGAAGAATTTCTAAGTGATTACGGAGTAAGAGCTTTATCTAAAGAATATGAAAACAATCCTTACACGTTAACGTTGAATGATACGAATTACAGTGTAAAATATACCCCTGCGGAAAGTGATAGCGGACTTTTTGGTGGGAACAGCAACTGGCGCGGTCCGGTGTGGTTTCCTATCAACTTCCTTATTATTGACAGTCTTCAGCGTTTTTTCTTCTATTACAGCCCGGATTTTTTAGTGGAATATCCTACGGGAAGTGGTAATTATTCCAGCCTGGACCAGATTGCAGATGCTTTAAACAAGAGACTTGCCAAGATATTTTTAAAGGATGAAAATGGTAAACGCCCGGTTCATGGACAGTATGAAAGGTTTCAGACCGATCCTGATTTTAAAGATTATATTTTGTTCTATGAATATTTTCACGGAGACAATGGCCGTGGAGTAGGAGCTTCCCATCAGACGGGATGGACTGGACTTATTGCTAAGATCCTTCAACCTAGATTTTCCAAAAAAGAAATGGCAGAATCTGAAACAGAAATGCCGGAGGATATTGGAAAAACAGCAGGGAAGTCAAAGGAGTAATATTGTCTATTCAAATATCTGCTGTATAATTTCCAGTGAGGCCGGAGTTTTGAAATCCGTTATATGGTAATGATAGTATACTAAAAGGCTGTCAAGGAAATCTTTTCTCAAAGAGGAATGGATTTTTGTGGCATAAAAATCTCCTGCACAAAGTGCTTCTTTCCACAGCATGGAAATTTCTTCATTGAAAAGCTGATGACTTATTTCCGGTGAAAAAGTTCCTGTTTCCGGATCTAAAAACCTGCCTTCACTCAATAAAGGTGCAACACCCTGAATTTTTAAAAAGGCCAGTAAAAACAGAAGATATGCCTGATAATTTTTATTCGTCAGCTCGCTGATAAGATGATCAATACCGGAATAGATCGGAATATTTTTATTCTCATGCTTAAGAATATGACTCAGAAAATCTGAGATAAAGAAAATGACGGTATTGACCTTGATGTCTGTATAAATATCATTGTTTTTTACCAGTTCAAACTTTGAAACAGACGGAATACCGTTGCCACGTGATGGATTTACAGAAAAATTGAGCTGGCTCAGAGGTTGAAGCAGGGCTTTCTTTTTATTCTTTTTGGAATAAATTCCCTTCAGAAAATAGCTCTGAAAACCTTCTTCTTCTGTAAAACAATGCAATACAGCATCATTTTCTCCATATTTGATAAATGAAAGTAAAAAACCGTTTTGTGAATTCATTAATTAGTTGACTACTCCTATTTTAGCGGTAGCTTTATCAGATCCGTCTTCATTCGTCATCAGGACAAAATAAATCCCTGAGGCTACTCTTGTTCCTTTCTGATTATTCAGATCCCATTCATAATATCCTCCTCGTGCTACAGCTGAGTGAACTACATTTCCTGCAGCATCTACAATTCTTATATTGGTTTTTTCTGCAAGACCTTTAATGGTTACTTTTCCTTTGAAATTAGAATAAACAACAGGATTTGGATATACTACCACATCACCGAAATTGGAAGTTACATCTGCAACATCTCCCTGATACGTTACAATACCATTATACGTTACAAAATATACCTTACCTGTTTTCTTATCAACTTTTATGTCGGTAACACTATTCGTAGGAAGAGGCGAATTTTCCTTTGTAAAATGTTTTATGGTTCTCTGACCGTCAGCGGAAAGGTAATAAACACCACCACCATCAACAGATACCCACTTATAATCACCTGCATCTACTGCAACCTGAAGAATTGCTGATTCTCTGAACAATTCTTCACCCAAACCATTCTGCTCTATAACTATAGGCTCCACTTTAGGCTGGGCGCTTTTTATTTCTGTTGCTGCATTTGGCATGATCCTCAGACCTCCATCTGTACCGATCCAGGCATCTCCAGACTTATCAAATGCTACCGATAAAATTCCTCCTGAGCTGTTAAATCCATTAGACGTTCCCAGGATATAATCATTGTCATCAGAAAGATTAGTGGCATTTTTATAGTCATATACCCAGAAATTATTAGATCTTGGCAGAGGAGTCCAAAGCATGTTTTCATGATAAATAGTCTTTTGTATCCCATCACTGGCAAGAACTATTTTCTTGATAAGAAAATCATCAGCTGCTTTATCATAGATTCCTATAGAAGGGTTTCCATCATTGAATCCAAAAGAAACAAACAGATTATTTTGTGGGTCTACAGCAAAACCTACCGGACGTCTGAGGTAAGGCTGTGCTCCCAGATTATAGTATTTTACCAGTTCAAAATCTTTGCTTGTCGCATTATATTTCATTTTATACACTCCGTTATCCAACATTGTATAATTGGTAAAGAGTACTTCATTGCTGTTATAAGGACTTATAATAGCATCCAATACGTTGATAAAGATGGGGCGATTGGGATTACTTTTATTGAAAAATGAAGGATAAATCCACTCCGTACCATTGAAATAATAAAACCCTGGTTCTTGTGGCTGAATAAACGGATGGTTGTAGTTATTGGCTCTGGCACCAGAGGAAACCAGAAGCTGATTATTATCAAAAAGATTGATATTATAAGCAAAATTGAAGTAAGGGCCGGAAGGTTTAAAAGTATTGTTCCCTTCGTCCTTAATTCCCGATAATACCGTTCCGCCTAAAATCTTTCCACCAGCTGTTAGTGCAGTATTACATTCTTCACCAAGGCTTACTGCATTTTGCGAAACTCCGTTGATTCCATAAGTATATACTCTGTTATCTGTAACGACAATACTATTGGAAGTCATAACAACATCCCTGATCTTTTCAAAAGTAGTAGGAAGTTGTGTTGGGGTACCGTTATTATAAATATAAGCTGCTGTAGCCGTTGAGTAAACCAATTCTGATTCTGAATCTATATGTTTGAAAGCTCCTGGAGCTTCCGTTGTCCACGTAGAATATACGGGAAATGTAGTATTCATTTGATGGCTTTTCAATCCTGTATCCGTTACAGAATATACTTTATTCCCGAATATCGTAGCTTCATTACTTGCCTGATAAACACCACCGGAAAGGAAAAATGCAGAATCACCAAACTCTTTATTCTGAAGATTAAATATGGAAACTCCATATCCAACAGAAATGACAGCCTGATTTCCGGTTATAGAAATGTGGTTAATCTTTTTATTCCCATTATATCCTGTAGCAATAGGAATATCAACAATATATTTGATCTCCTGTGGGGTAATAACATCCATAGATCCGTTTTCATAACCGATAAGCCCTGTTTTAGTCTGCGGATTATAATCGAAAGCGGTAATTCCGATGTTGTGCAGGCCATTGGCTTTGGATAACTTCGTAATTTCTCCTGTTGATATTGTATAATAGAATATTCCGTTTTGAGTGGCTGCGATGATTTTTCCATTGTCTTCTTTCATTGCTAAGACATTATTGTAGGAAAAGAGATCTGCCCACTTTTTGGATGAAATAACCTGTGCTTTTGTCAGCTGCAGGGATGCTAAAATACCAAGAGAAATTATAGAGAGTTTTTTCATATTATGCGGTTATGCTGCTATCTATCACCTGATTGTTCCAGGAAATATGCTGTACGTTTTTGTTTGTATCAAAATAAAAATCTATTCTACCTAAAAGAAGACCTGCCCATCCCACCTGATTAACAAGGACATTTTTGCCCTGTCTGTTGGTAAAGGTCTGAGGTTCCGGTAAGAATGTATGAGTATGGCCTCCTAAGATAATATCAATATTTTCTGTATTGGCCGCTAAAATTTTATCACTTATTTTACTCGGCTCGTCTCTGTAGTCGTAGCCGATGTGTGAAAGACAAATTACAAGATCACATTTCTTCTCTTTTTTCAGGAAGTTTGAATAATGCTGTGCTACATCAATCGGGTTGGAATAAACGGTTTCTCCATACTGTTTTTTGCCTACAAGGCCATCCAGCTGGATTCCCACTCCGAAAATTCCTACCTTGATGCCATTCTTGTTGAATATCTGATAAGGAGACGTTTTTCCGTCAAGAATGGTATTCTTAAAATCATAATTTGAACAGATAAAAGGAAACTTCGCATTAGGAAGCACTTTTAAAAATCCATCAAGTCCATTGTCGAAATCATGATTTCCCATGGTAGAGGCGTCATATTTCATCATAGACATTAATTTGAACTCCAGTTCTCCTCCGAAGAAATTAAAATAAGGAGTTCCCTGAAAAATATCTCCGGAATCAAGAAGAAGAACATTACTTTCCTGACTTCTGATCTGTTGGATTAAGCTTGCCCTTCTTGCAAAACCTCCCTGGTTGGGATTTTTGGTATAGCTTGCATCAAAAGGCTCTATTCTGCTATGTTGGTCATTGGTATGAAGAATAGTCAGTTTATTTGCAGAGTTTAAATTAAGAATTTTTAATTCCTCTGCCATCATCATATTTGGAGCTAAAGCCATTGCTAAAGATCCTCCACCTATTGCTTTTAAAAAACTTTTTCTATCCATTATTACTTCCCAATAAAATTTAAACGAACATCCGAACTAACCACCACTTCAGGTGATTTTTTAAAATAATCGATAAATAAATCTCTCATTTTAATCCCTGTTGCAATGGATTCTCCTTTAGAAAAGAATTTCATATTGTCTCCTCCCAGCGCAAGATAGTCTGAAGTTGCAATATAATAATCTTTAGCAGGATCTACTGTATTACCGTTGATTAAGGATTTGGTTACCTGTCCGTTTTTTGTTTCAATGTATAAATGAGAAACAGGATTGTTGACCTGCGTTTTTGCATAATACTCAAAAAGCCCCTGTAAATCTGCTCCTTTCATTTTTACAATCACCACTTCATTTTCGAAAGGCATTACTTCAAATACATTTTTAAGTAAAATATCTCCTTTTCCAATGGTGGTCCGGATTCCTCCGATATTGATCAGTGCAGCGTCTACGTTTTGCTTAAGATGAGCTTTAATCCATTCATTACCTCCTTCAAACGTATAGTCAGCTAAAAGATTCCCCAGATTGCTGTTATCACCTTGCTTGGTAAGATCCACATTGGTGTGCGAGATCTTCTGGTTCATTTCTTTGTCCAGTTTCTGCTTATAAGGTTCGATAAATTTTACAAACTCCTCATCATTCTTTAGCTCATTATTAATAGAAATATTTTTCTGAGTCTTTACATTCACAAGCTGCGGCACAGAAGCCGTTTTGCATGCAGTAAGCGACACCAGAGCAATTCCTAGTAACAAGAATTTATTTTTCATAATCTCTTTTAGTATATGCAAATATAACTATATGTATAATAAAACATTATTATTTATTATAAATTCTTACGGTAAATTATTAAATTTGACAAAAATAATTCTAACAGATGAGCATTTTAAAAGGAGTAGGTGTTGCATTGGTAACGCCCTTTAATGAAGATTTATCCGTTGACTTCGACAGTTTAACAAAACTGGTGGAGTACAATATCGAAAACGGAACCAATTATTTAGTTGTATTGGGAACAACGGCAGAAGCCGCAACGCTTTCTGCAGAGGAAAAGAAACAGGTAATTGAGCATATCATTAAGGTGAATAATAAACGTCTTCCTTTAGTTTTGGGAATTGGCGGTAACGATACTCTTGACGTCAAGAAACAGATTGAAGAAGCAGATCTTTCTGCATTTGAAGCCGTACTTTCAGTATCTCCATATTATAATAAACCTAACCAGGAAGGTCTTTATCAACATTATAAAGCTTTAGCTTCCACAGGAAAAAATATTATTATTTATAATGTTCCTTCAAGAACAGGACAAAATGTAGAAGCGGATACTACGCTTCGTCTTGCAAAGGAATTTCCTAACTTATTCCTGATTAAGGAAGCTTCTCCTAACATTCTTCAGTATTTTGATATTCTGAGAAAGAAGCCTGAAGGATTTTCTTTAGTTTCCGGAGATGATGAATATACATTACCTGTAACACTTGCCGGTGGAGATGGAGTAATTTCCGTAATCGGGCAGGCGTATCCTAAAGAATTTTCTACAATGGTACAGCTGGCTTTCGAAGGCAAAGTAAAAGAAGCTTACGAAATTCACAACAAACTGGTAGATATTACCCGTCTGATTTTTGCAGAAGGTAACCCTTGTGGTATTAAAGTAATACTGACGGAAAAAGGAATCATCAAAAATTATCTGAGACTTCCTTTGGTAAAGGCTTCAGAAGGCCTTCATGCAAAAATTAAAGCTGAAATGGCTAAGATTTAATAATGAACCGGCAAAATGAATTTTAATCATGTTAAAACTCATCAGTCGTCATTGAACAATATAAAGGGTGAAAAGTTTAGGCTTTTCACTTTTTTTAATCATCATAATATAACCAATCATGAAATTACAACAGGCAACCGCAGCAGATATCCCGTTGATTCAGGATCTAGCAAGACGATCATGGGAAAATGCTTATGCAGACATTCTTTCTAAAGAACAAATGGAGTTTATGCTGGCAGAAATGTATTCTGAAAAGGAAATTTTACATCATTTCCAAAATCCATATTACCATTATTATCTTATTCAGGATGAAAATAATGATACCAGTGAAGGCTTTATCGGATATGAGCATAACTATGAAGAGAAAACCACTAAGTTACACAGGATTTATCTGGTTCCTGAGAGCAAAGGAAAAGGATTTGGGAAAGGAGCACTTCAGTTTCTGAATGAGAAAGTTTCTGAAAACGGAAACAACAGAATTATCCTGAATGTCAACAAATATAATGCTGCCAGAAACTTCTACGAATCCCAGGGATACAAGGTGTATGACGAAGGGGTTTTTGATATTGGTAACGGTTTTGTGATGGATGATTTTCTTATGGAATATCTAATTCACTGATAAATGACTTAAAATTTTGTAACTTTATCCTGTAATTCTATAACAAGTGATTTCTTTTTTTAATTCATCTTTGCTTCAGAACCAAATCACTTATACAATACATTCATATGCTTGGTTTTGAGCTGAAAAGCTTTTTATCAGTATATTTTTTTCATCCTTAGTGTTTAAATTCCTGTATTCTAAAATACAGGAGTTTTTTCGTATATATAGCAAAATGTTAAAAATATACACCTATTTCACATTTGCTTGAAATAAATTATTATATTTACTAAATAATATTGGCTTATATATACTAGGATGAAAATGTATGTTAAATTTGATTTCAATGCCCTTTGTAAAAAGGTATTGGACGAGAAACTTAAAGAACACGGGCTGAAGTACAGGTTACTGAACTTTGGCGAAGTGGAATTCTATGAGCCCCTTACTCAAGAACAGCACAATCTTTTCAAGAAAAATCTTGAAGATTATGGTATCGAGATCATAGAAAGTCAAAAAAGTGCGCTGGTACAGAAAATAAAAGATGCTATTGTAGAGCTTGTCTTTTCTGATGAAATTATACCGGTAAAAGCATCCATCTATATTTCTGAGAAGCTGAATCACAGCTATGGATATCTTTCCAATCTTTTTTCAGAAGTTGCTTATACCTCCATTGAGAATTTTATTATTCTGCAAAAGATTGAGCATGCAAAGGCTTTGATCATCAGAAACAAACAAAGTCTTACAGAAATTGCCCATAAGCTGAACTATTCCAGCGTGGCACATTTAAGTACCCAGTTCAAAAATACAACAGGAATAACACCATCCCAGTTTCAAAAAATTATTGGCAAACGAAGAAGAGCACAAAGCACTGTAATAAATCCTAAAATGCAGTATGAATAAAGAATTTCTGAACGTAATTGTAGCAGATAACGATGAAAACACTTTGATTTTTTTTAAAAATATTCTGAAAGACTTGAAAATATCTATAAAAGTTCAATGTTTCAATAATGGGAATAATCTGATGGAATACCTGAATAATGATGATGCAGTTGTTCCGGAACTTGTTTTTATCAATTACATGATTCCCGGAAAAGAAAGCTTGGAATGCCTGGAAGACATCGGTTCGAATTCAAAATTCAACAATATGGTGACGGCTATTTTTTCTGACCCCATTCCGGAAAATGAAATAGAAGATATTTTTGTAAAAGGAGCTCATATTTTCATGAAAAAACCAGAATGTTTTGAGAAGCTTAAAAAGGTACTTACGGAAGTGATTACCATCAATTGGCAGTATCATACTTCTGGATTGAATAAAGATAATTTCATCTTGAAAATAGTATGAATAAAGGATTTGTTAATTAAATATTAATAATTTTTAATTCATATTTATAGCATACTATTCACAAATAGGTGAAAATTTTATAACTAATAATTAAAATAATATAAAAGACATCTGAATTAATATGCTGACATTTGTAAAAGTAAACTCAGACACAAATTTCATAATATAGTAGAAGATACAGATGAATGAAAGTAATTGTTTCTAAAGAACAAAATTATATAAATCACGATGTTAGTTAAACAAAATGGATTATACTAATTTTCCAATTATAAAGCACAGAAGATCTTTAAACAAAACGGTACAATCATGAAAACTCAATAAGTAGTTGGAGATATTTTTATTCGTTTCATTCCCTCATCTCCACCGAAACACAGTTAGTTTTTATAATAAGCAAGTTGGAAAAAATAATTCATTTTGTTTTTTTATAATTTATTTTAATAGTTATGGTTTTAGCTCATTATTATATTGTTATATAAATATTTTCACACCACATCACAAAATATTAAGCCTGAACTATTAAAATAAATTTTTTTTGGACATACCAAAAAGTAATTTCTTCTAAATAACAGTTTTATAAGGGGGCCGCAGGAAGTTTTTTTTTCTGCGGTTTTTTTATGATATTTTACTCCACTTATTTTTTCCTTTGTAGTATCTGATATAATAATTTTTGATGATCAGATTGTCAGGTCTTGAAAGCATAGGATCTGCTTCAAGTATTCTT
>CBFQYI010000124.1:0-10741 GCA_965720825.1 uncultured Chryseobacterium sp.
ATTCAAACGTGTTTACAGGACTGACTAATGGTCAGAATAAGTTTTATGTAAAGGATTCTTACAACTGCGAACCGATACAGGTAGAATTAACTGTAATCAACATCATCAATGCCATTACACCTAACGGAGATAACGTTAATGATAGTATTTCTTACGCAGAATTTGCTTACAAAAAAGAGTTATCCTTTACGGTACATGACAGATATGGAAACAATGTTTTTACAGGTACACGTTTTAACAATTATACATGGGACGGCATGTTCAATAATAAAAAACTGTTCACCGGAACTTACTGGTATGTGATCACCTGGAAAGAACCCACCCTGAAAGACACCATCATCAAATACACAGGATGGATCTTACTGAAAAATTAAAAATTAATCTAAACACAATCAATCAATTGTAACAAAGCTGGCTTTCATAAAAAACTGCATGCCTCATTTAATCTAATCCTCCTTAAAGCTTATGAAAAGGATCTTATTTATCTTTATATTACTATTTGTATCATTATCTGTTTTTGCACAAAGGGATACAGACCATTGGTTTGCTCCTATGGTTGCGAGTTCTTCGAATGGTTCACCCAAACAGGCATTGTATCTATCTACGGATAATACAACACCGTTTCCTGTCAGTATTTATAATAATAACACTGTAATAGGGACAGTTACCATCAGCAAAGGAAATCCACAGACATTTGATGTCCCGATGAATCTGATGATAGGACAAAATACTACCGATGCAATGAGTATAAAAACAAGAGGACTTTATCTTCACGGAGACCTTCCTTTTTTTGCCACCTACAGGTTTTCGGAAGTTAACCATGGTGAAATTCTTACCTCCAAAGGAAGAGCCGGAATTGGTAATAAATTCTATGCTGTATATGCTCCATTAATGAACAATCAGTCTTCACAAAATTTTTCCTGTGGTATTCTGGCAACCGAAGACAATACCCAGATCAAAGTTTCAGGATATGGTATGACAACGTGGTTCTATAATAATTTTAACGGACTTACCCATCCCAGTATTACAATCAACCTGAATAAGGGACAATCTTATATATTTGCCGGATTTGCCAATAAACCCGGGAACAAAGACGGATTTATCGGTGCTAAAATTGAATCGACAAAGCCTGTATCTGTTACCAATGGAAATTATCATGGTCAGTTTGGAATGACACCTCCTTATAACGGGGAGGATATTATCATGGATCAGTCTGTTCCGGTGGAACGCTTAGGTCAGGAGTTTGTTCTCATTAAAGGAATGGGAAATCTCCTTCCTGAAATTGAAGGATCTATTATTGTTGCAACAGAGAACAATACAGAAATCAGGCTTAATAATAACCCTGCACCTGTAATAACACTCAATGAAGGGCAATATTACAGAGTAAGTGCAATGAATTATGTACTCAATGGGCCTTCTCATCATAATATGTATATCAAAGCATCAAAGAATGTGTATGTTTATCAATTATTATCAGGTATTGCAGACAATGATGCTACGGAAGGTTTCAATTATATACCGCCTCTTAACTGTTTTCTACCTACTGTTATTGATGAAATAGGAAAAATAGGAGAACTTCCTTATTATACCACGTTCAATCCGCCTCTTTCTGTAAAGCTTAATATTCTTACCCAAACCGGGGCCGGAGTCGCAGTAAACGGCGTAACTCCCAGCGCAGCAGAAGGGCCATTTCCTGTCACCGGAACTCCAAACTGGGTTTCATACTCAATTCCCAATATCACTGGAAATGTAACAGTAACTTCTACCAAAGCCGTTACAGCCGGGATTATCGGAGGTAGTGGAAATCTTGGCTACGGAGGATATTTTGCAGGTTTCAATTCCATTCCGGTGATCAGCAAATCTGCAGGGGAATGTGTTCCGGGAATTACTTTAGAAGTAGAAAGTGGCTTTGATCACTATCTGTGGAACCTCAACGGAAATCCTATTCCGGGAGCTAACAATAATACTTATACTCCTACCCAGGCAGGAAGTTATACAGTGTCCATCACGAAAAGCACATGTACTCCTCTTACAACTTATCCTTACAAAGTATACAGCTGCCTTGTCAATACCGTAAAACCAATGAATGTCTGCAGTGCCGGTACACCTGCTACCATTACTCCTGCCTTCTCCAATTCTACACAGACTCCGGTACCGGGGACAGTACAGATTATTGCACCACCAGCAAATGGTACTTTAACAGTAAACCCGACAACAGGAATTCTTACCTATACTGCCAATGCAGGAACAACCACGGATACTTTCACTTATAAATTCTGTGGAAACGATCCTGATTTTACAGATTGTGAACAGGTAAAAGTAAATGTAACCATTCAGCCTCTTATTTTAACGGATACTACTGTAAAAACCTGCGAAAACAACGGAACTGGTATTTTTGATCTTACTACAGCTGCTGTAGGAGGACCAGCCAATGCCACCAGAAAATATTACCCTACTATGGTAGATTTAAATGCCGGAACTAATGAAATTATTTCTGCTAATGCTTATCCATCAGCAGTTCCTGCCACAGTGTTTGTAAAGGTAACTACAGTAGAAGGCTGTACGGCTAATGCTAAAATTACCCTTCAGTTTTATCCTGCTCCGAATGTGCAGAATGCAACTCTTAACGGATGCTTTGTTCCAGGCAATCCCAATACAGGAACTTTCGATTTAACTACGGCTCTTGTTACGACAACAGCTCCAGTGACAAAGAGATATTATCCAACTCTTGCAGATGCAACCAATGGAACGAATGAAATAATCACTCCTACGGCTTATATTTCTTTAAATACAACAGTTTATGTAAAGGTAATTACAGGTAATGGTTGTTTTGATTTTGCACAAATTACTTTAACGGTGATTCCTCCCAAACCTTCTCCTCTTTTGGTAGATCAGTATATATGTCCCGATGCACGTGTCACATTGGATGCCGGCCCTGGTTATACCTCTTATTTATGGAGCACAGGAGCAACTACTCCATCTATCACCGCTTCCATAGGTAATTATTGGGTAATCCTGACTTCCAACGGATGTGAAACGAAGCAGTTTGTAAAAGTAGTATCTGTTCCTATTCCAAAAATTAAAAAGATAGAAACCACAGGAAATACGGTTACCCTTACCGTGGAAGGCGGCACTCCTCCTTATCAGTATTCAAGGGATGGAATGATATGGCAGGACTCTAATATATTTGCAGGTCTTCCGAGAGGTAAAAATATTTTCTATGTGAAAGATTCCAATAACTGTCGTCCTGTAGAGACTCAGATCCTGGTTCCGAATCTTATCAATGCAATTACGCCAAACAGCGACGGCATCAATGATACTCTGGATTATTCAGAGCTTGGATTTTTGAAAGATCTGAAGTTTGGTATTTTCAACCGATACGGACAGCTTATTCATTCATCCGATAAAAATAATAACTTACAATGGGATGGCACCATCGGTGGTACTCCAGTGAGCAGTGGTACTTATTGGTATGAAATAAAGTGGACGGATCCGGATACTCAAAAGCTCATTTCCTATACCGGATGGATCATGGTAAAAAACAGGAATTAGATCAAATACAATTGCATGATCAGGATTGTAATACTTTTTGTTTAAGAGACTGTCTCATTTTTGAGACAGTTTTTATTTTTTCATTCCTCAGCGGATTCAGGTATTTCCCAATATCAGGAAAAATAAGACGAATTGACATCATTTTTCGTATGGTATTATTTTCGACCAAAGGATAAATAGTTTTCATATAAAGCTTTTATTTTTCACTAAATTTAAAACCAAACAACAAAGTGAATAAACATTTAGCAACTGTATAATTTTAAATGGATGAAAAAGATACTTTACACTTTTATAGTTTCTGTCATTGCAGTTTTAGTTTTGAACAAAATTGTTTTTAAAGATATCCCCGAAAAAGAAAAACAGGAACTCCTGAACGATATACAGCGGTACAAACATCCTATAAAAAGCATTTCTATGGCCTATCCGGACAATAGCGATCTGAAGGTTCTGGATTCTGTGCTTAAAAACAACAGGATTGTAATGCTGGGAGAAAATATCCACTATGACGGAGCTACCATGCAGGCTAAAAGCAGACTTATTAAATATCTTCATGAAAATATGGGGTATAATGTTGTACTCTATGAAGCAGGACAATACGATACCTGGATGATGAACGAAGAAATGAAGAACCACAATCTGAAAATTCCCCCTTCTTCTATCGGAGGAACGGGCCTTTTTGATTTTTGGTGGAATAATAAGGAAACCCAACCTTTGATCAGTTATTATCAAACCACTAAAACTTCAGCTCAACCAATAGAACTGGGTGGCTTTGATATTCAGTTTTCCGGAGATGAACTTTATGAAAAACGCAGTAAGCTGCTGAAAGATTTTTTAAGCAAAAATAAGATTGATCTCAAGCCTTTTCCTCTCTTAAATAAACATATTAATCAGATCTCTAATTTCATATACAAAGGGTTTGCCGGGAAAAATTTACCGGGAAATCAGAAAAAGGATCTTCTGAATGAAATCAGCAAACTGGAACAAGTGGTTTCAAAATTGAAAAAAACTCCTGAGAATATAATATACACCCGGTATTTACATGACATGAGAAACAATTTTGATAAAATATGGAAATATAAAGCCGGATCTATGCGGAGCATGCAGTTCAGGGATTCTCTGATGGCCAAAAATCTTATTCATCAGATAGATTCCGTTTATCAGGGACAAAAAATTATCGTATGGTGCGCCAACATCCACACTTTTGCAAGCCGTTACAATAAAGATTATGAGCCTCTGGGAGCTTACATTAAAAGTAAATACGGAAAAACTTCTTATATGATTGATTTTTCATCTTATACCAGATTAAACCCAACAAAAACTCCGGCTGATAAACCCGGGAAACTTGCCATAGAGAATATATTTCATGCCACAAAAACCCCTTATTTTTTTATCAACTTAAGAACTGTTCCGGAAACCTCTGTTTTAAAGAAAGAGATTGTATCTACCATTAATCAGGGAGTGGATCAGAAAAAAAACTGGAGCCGTTTTTTTGACGGAATATTTTATATAGACACCAATACTTCTTTAACACCCATCGAATAATGGAAAGCATCACTACTAAAAACCTCAGCTATACAATAGGCTCTAAAACCATTCTGAACAATATCAATCTTAACATTCCTGAAGGCAGTATTTATGGGTATCTGGGAAGAAACGGAGCGGGAAAATCGACGACGATAAAATTGCTTTTGGGACTTTTGGAATCATCAGGTGATAATATTTTTATCCAAAATAAAAGTATTAAACAAAACAGGACAGAGATTCTGGCCAATACAGGAAACCTGATTGAATCCCCTTGTTTTTATACCAAGCTCACGGTTTCTGAAAATTTAAAATATCTGGATATTATCTATGGTAAGGGCTCAAAAAGAATTGATGAGGTGCTGGAACTGGTAGATCTTCATAACGAAAAGAAAAAGAAGGCTAGCGCCCTGTCTATGGGAATGAAACAGCGTCTTGGTATTGCGATGGCTATTTTTCATGACCCGAAGCTTCTGATTCTGGATGAACCACTCAACGGACTTGACCCTCAGGGAATTTTTGAAATGAGAAATCTCTTCCAACATCTGAACGAACAAGGAAAAACCATTTTCCTTTCGAGTCATATTTTAAGTGAACTGGAGAAAACCGCGACCCATATCGGAATTATAGAAGGAGGACAAATGATTTTTCAGGGAACAAAGAATGAACTTTTAAGCAAAGTAGAAAAAGATATTATTTTAAAAGTTAATCATACCGAAAAAGCTTTAACATTATTGCAGGAAAATTTTTCTGCAGGTCTGAGTAGCTCAAACAAAATCTCAGTAATGATCAACGATGACAAAGAATTCAATGGAATTCTCACAACTCTGATCCAAAACGGAATTGAGGTGTACGACATAGAGTCTCAAAGTACAAATCTTGAACAAATCTTCATTAATTTAATTTCTAAAAAACATGACTAATACCAATACTTTTTTCAAGGCTTTTAATTCTGAGCAGTACAAGCTCTCCAAAAACAAAGAAATTTTCGGAATTCTGCTGATTCCTGTTTTCATCATTTTTGCCGTTGATCTGTATATCGCTTATGATGTAATCCGCTCCGGAAGGGAGGTCTCAGAAGGGACAGTGAATCCGTGGAAAGCTTCATTAGGAAGAACTGTATTTATGTTTTTTTATCTTCTGTTTCCTATTCTTGTTTCTCTTTTTGTACATGCCTGTTGCGATGTGGAATACCGAAATAATAATTATAAAATTCTTTTCACACTTCCTGTTTCCAAGACCAAAATATTTTTCTCAAAGGCGGTATTTATACAGATAACGATTTTCTTATCGGTGCTTTTCTCTTACCTTATATTATTGCTAAGCGGATATTTATTAAGCATTTTTTTCCCACAGCTGGGTTTCCAGAATTATGATTTTAGAGAAGTGATATTTTATACCTTTCTGAAATTTTTTATTGCTCTTTCTGCCATTGCAATGGCACAGCTAATGTTGAGTCTTCTTTTCAAAAATTTTATTTATCCTATCGGATTCGGGGTATTTATGCTGCTCTTTTCTACGATTGTTAATGAAAAAGAATTTGCCGATTTTCTGATTTATACCGGTGGTTACAAATCAATGACAAATTTTCTGAATGAAAATATTGTTTTTGAAAGACTGGATTATTGTAATATCGCTGCCATTTTTATATTTATGGCTACAAGTTTTTATCTTTTTGTAAGGAAGAAAGGGATTTAAAAGGATGGAAGATATAAGCTTGAGGATGGAAGTTACTATATCAAGAATGGATGTCGATTGACTTCAAGCTTCCATCTTCAAGCTTCCTTCCAAATAGTTATACTACTCCTCTTATTTTTGTTCCGTTCTTTGCCGCTTCGATTTTCTTATTATTTCTAAGCTCACGTTTCATCTTACGGTATTCCCATGGAGCGAGAGCATTACTATCCTGCCAAAGACCCATTTTTTTAAGCTTTGCATTTTCCTGAATTTTTCCCAAAGAAGCATCTTTTGAGTAGGAAAAATACCACCATCCCATTCCTGCTTTAATAAGCTCTTTAGAAAGGTATTTTCCGTCATCATAATACACTTTTGCAATGGATCTTCCATAACGGTCGGTAGTGGTTTCAACAAAACTCACTGTTTTTCCAAACACCTGAGCTGAAGTAAATTGTTTCGCATTTTTCCCGAATGCCTGTCCACTTTCCGGACAATCCACTTCAGCCAGCCTGAGTTTTTTTTGCTGGTTTCCTTTTAACAGTAAAGTAATGGTATCTCCGTCTGAAATTTTTATCACTTTTCCGGTAGTCTGTGAGAATAGAAATACAGGGAAAAGTACGTACAGCAACATTAATCGTTTCATGCGGCAAATATAAGAAATAGTGGCTCACTGTTAATGAAAAATCCTCGCATTTTACAAGGTTTTTATGAAGATCACCTTGGAATTTCGGCTGAAATTATTTGCTTTATTTTTCATGAAAATCAAAGACTTTCTGAAGCAGAGAATCTTAAAAGACTAACGATCTATAGAAATAGGAATACCTGTTCTTTTCAGAAGCTCCAAAAATGATGCAAAATAATTAACTCCTATGGCATCTTCTATTACTTGAGCTGAATCAATATACAGATGAAAATCTTTCATATTATTATTCTTAGTTACATCTATAGTATGATCATGAAGTGAGTCCAATCCATTTCCCATAAAGCCCTCTTCCCAAAAAACAATTCACCTAAATAACAGAAAAAATCCTTATCATCTTTAACAAGACTTCCATCCATTCTCATAATGGTATTCTCATCCCTTATTTTATAAAGACCGTGATTCCAAATAAAACAGGCCTGGAGATAAGAGTTTTTAAGTTCACTGTTCTCAGTCTTCTGCCAGTTAAATTCTGAATGATTAAACCAATCGTAAAAAACTTCCATGAGATATTGATCATATCCTCTTCCCGTAATACTCATTTTATTAATCATGGTTCCATAAAGAACAATTCCATCCGGCTCATTATAATCTTCTTCGGTTAAAACATAGTCTACAATAAATCGGGTCTTATATAATGTCCCTTTTTTACCTGCTTTATTGTAAATTTTTACGGTTAGCTTAATTTCAGGCTTTTCTAATTCTTCTAAAATAATAGATTTAGTTTCAGGCTTAACCTTCAGCAATAATTTATCATTGACTATTTTCTCATCTCTGGTAAGATCTAGATAATCTATTTTAATATTATTTAAGAATATCTCCATTTTTATTTACTAAATCATTCTATTCATAAACGGACTTTACTCCTAGTATCTTATCTGGCAAAGTCTGTAATTTTGTCTACAACAAAACTGTCAAGTTTATTGATATCAGCTAAAACTAAATGTATTAGTTCAAAAGTTATTGCCCCTCTAAACCAAATGTATTTTCATAATCCAGTTTTTCAATTTTATCAGAATTTTTAAGAATCACTTCTAAAGAACCTTTTGGTTTTATTATCGAGTCTCCAACCACAACTTTATCCCACCAATCTCTGTAAACCACTATACTGTCTTTATGACCGTACACCAGAAATGGTATATTGTGATTATCAAAATTAATATACTTTTTGCTAACTATTGATTTTATATCCTTATCTCTAATTTCATCTAAAAAACTGCCTTCGTTTTTTGAAGAAAATATCAGTTTGTATAAGAATACTAAAACTATAATAACCAATAGGATTACTAAACTCTTATTTCTATTCATTTTTCCTAATAAAAAAAAACAATTAATATTCAAAAACCAATCATAAGATTAAAAGCAATATATAAAACACCCTCCTCAGCAGAATTGCAGTTTTACCAATTAAATGGCATCGCCACATAGGTATTTTCAAAAATAGGCAAGGGCAAAGTTTCCGTTGTTTTTAAGCAAGTTTTGCCACTCTTCATAATGCAGACTTTAAGGAATTCTCCACGATGATGGTAACCATTTAAGATGAGCGCCTGAATACCATCAGTATCTAAAATCCTGATTAACGCCGGAAATTTATCTGCTCTATCTGTTAATTTCAGGAAACTTAAATCGATATCCGTAAAAGAAATATTTTCATCGGCTACGATCTGAACAAAACGTTGTCCGGTATTATATGCAGTCAGGTCTTTAAATTTTTCATCTGCAGTTATTAAACTGGTTTCCAAGCAATCCAGATATACTTTTCGCTCGCGCGACAAGTAGTTTCGGGTATGCAACTTAGCTTCTTGTACAATCTCAATATTATTTCTTTTGAAAGCTCTTTTCCATTCATCAATTTTTATTAAAATATCTGTATCTGCATACTCCCACAAAAAAGAATAAACCTTTTGATCAGGAAAAAAAATTTCCATTTGAATTCTGTCTTCATGGTTATAAAACAACCAGAAGCTATCATAGCTCAATTCACTGTGTTTAAAAAAATCTGAAAGATAATAATGATGGATATCTCTATATTTTTTCATAAAACATTCATGCTTTTTGGAAGATATTTCAGTTTTCGACGGAATAATTATCATTCCCAACCGCCAATATTGATAGGTAGAGAAGAATAATTTTCAACAAAAGCATCATGGTCAAAATGATAAAAATAAAAGTCTTCCATATTAATCTCAATTTCCTGTATCATAATCTCCAGGTCTAAAAAAAATGCAACAAATTCTTTCACAAAATCATTGATATTGATTATTACACCCTCATCAGCATACAATCCTCCATTAATCTGATTATCAGAACAGCCACCTCCCCAATACACTGAACGATCTTCAATAAAAGCAATGAAACGGTCTACCAGGTTCTCCGGCATATCTTCATGAATTACAATTTTAAACTCAAATATATCTTTCATTAATACTTATTTTAGTCAGCAACTGCCTGCTTTTTACAAATCTTTATCCTGACAAGTATATAGCGTTGAAATATCAACAGGAAACATAATATCTCTGATATCCGATTTTTTTACTTTGCTAAGAGTAATATCCAGACCCACGGATAATGACGGTGTTCTCAATAAAAACACATTATCACTTTTGTTATTATCTTCAAAAATACGATTTATAGTATTCCAATCCCTTTTAGTAAAGGTCTTCTTCTCTATAATATTCTGAATCTGTTCAGATGATTTTTCATCTGTTTTTACACCATAATATATTTTCTCTCCGTTTGTAAAATCCTTCTGAACACAAGTAAAAATATAGGTGTCATTTTCCAATGAAACAAACGATGTTATCATATCATCATACCAATCTACTATAGATAGTTTTGTAATTATCATTTTATAACATTTTCTATAAGGTTGTTTTCATAAAAAAGAATGACTTTGGAAGTAAAAGCTTTTCAATTTAAATTATTTAAATAATCAAACCTTTCCAAATGGTTGTCATATCCTACACTCACAAGATCATTTTTGACTATTCTGAGAAGGTTATTCCATTCATTGATAAAACTATTTTTGTTGATCATAACAATATCAGAAACTTCTCTCAGATTTTCGACCCTTCTGTTTTCGTAATGGTAAGGGGCAATATCTGTCCATTCTGCTTTAATTTTTATCTCTTCATTTTTTACTGAGAAATACCATACTGCTGTAAAACCAGTATCTAAAAAGCTGATCCAAAAGTCTTGCTCACCCATTGCAATAAACTCCAACATATCAACCACATCATTATAAATTTGAGACAGTGCACTCCCATCCATAGGAATATGAAAGCCATTCCA
>CBFQYI010000125.1:0-10711 GCA_965720825.1 uncultured Chryseobacterium sp.
TGAAGTAATGTGAGTAACTATTGTAGATATTGTTACGAAACTAAACTGTGAAGTGATTGCAAAATCTCAAATGAAAACCGCTGTAAAATAAACTGGAAATGGAAATAAAGGAAGAGAATATTATCAATATACACAACTTTTTACCACATCGTGAACCAATGTTGATGGCAGACTACATTCTGGAGCTGACCAAAGAAAAAGTAGTGACTTCCTTTGAAATAAAAGAAGATAATATATTTGTCCACAACAATGAGTTTGCAGAAGCCGGATTAATTGAAAATATGGCTCAAACCTGCTCTTCTATCCTTGGACAAAGCTTCTTTGAAAATCCTGAAGCCGATACTAAAGTAATCGGATTCATTACCAATATCAAGAAGATTGAGATATTTGCCCTTCCAAAAGTGAATGACAAAATCATTTCCAAAGCTTCGCTTATTTCACAGTTTGAGAACATCTGCCATATCTTCTGTGAAACATTTAATAATGATGAATTATTGATCAGAGCAGAAATCAACCTGTTTATTCAGGAAGTAAGGGATTAAGATTTAGCTTTATTTAAAGAAGAGCTTACTTAAATAATAGTAAAAATCCGGAGAAGTTTTTATTTCTTCGGATTTTTTATTAACCAATCTATATTCTATTTTGATTTTATTGATCCTGGAAAATTCTAATTCTAACATTTCATTTAACTATTTCCAAAGAAGTTTCAGGCCTCAGAATTTAAATGAATAGAACCAAAATGTGCAATGAATATTTTTATATATTCATTTTTATACAAACAACAAATTTTCATTAAATAAATCAACCAACAAAAAAATAACACTTAACGCATTGATTTAATGATAAAAACAACAATTAATTATTTAAACTAATCATAATAAAGTGAATTATTTTATGTGTATATATTTGTAGTATAATCGAAATTTAATTACTAACAAATTTGTCTTTGCAAATAATTATTTCAATTACATTATTAATTAAAAACATATTAAAATGAAAACAATTTATTTAATCGTAGCATTTATTTTAGGTTGTTCAATTACCTTTTCACAAGTAGGAATCAACATCAACAATCCCGAAAAAACACTGGATGTTAACGGTGAATTAAAGATCAGGCAAATTAATGAGCTCAATACACTAGGATCTAATGAAAAAATATTAATTGTTAATGATACCGAGGGAGTCGTTAACAAGATTCCTTTGGACAAATTATATAATCCAAACTCTATTAATCTAAGTATTTACTCAGCAGGCAGACAATCATCTTTTAACCTCGTAAATCCTGGAATGTCATTTGGTACCTGGCAGATCCTTGATTATACTATTCTGGATAAAACGATAGGTGATCCTAATCTTTTTTCTGATATAGATCATTCATATACGGTTCCGTCAAATGGAATTTATTCAATTGGCTTTTACTTTCGTTATGGTACTGGAGTACAATTATCCCTGCTATCTGGTCTGAAAGTGGGGATTTTAAAAAGAACAGGAAACCTGTATTCAGTAATTGATCAAAGAAGTTTTACTGCCATTAATCTATCATTAGGCAATGTAACCCTTTCCGAAATCTCAATGAATACTATATATACATTGACCCAAGGAGATTCATTGTATTTTGCAGTTGATCCCGGGATAAGTAGTCTGGGACTTCTTTCTACAAGTAAATCTTCATTCTATATATATAAAATATCAGATTGACGAAATTTCAGGCAAATAAGCAGTGATAAAAATTCTTATCATCACCAAAAGCCAAATAAAAAGCGGAACATTTCTGTCCCGCTTTTATCATTATTTCTACTAAAAGAATTAGTATCCAAAGATCTCTTCAAGAGATACTTCATTAAATTCTCCCATCTTGTTGATAGATTCCATATTCAGGTTTTCTTTCTTACCGATGATGGCTGTATTATATTTTACAGGTTTTACTTCAGTGTTATAGAACCCTGTAAGCTGTGGCAATGTCAATCCTTGAATTTCAGCGTAAATATCTTTTCTGATATCGTAGTCAACCCCTAATTTTTTCAATGCTAACTGATTGAAGAAAATATTTGTTCTGTTGATTCTGTTGGAAGCAATCTGTTTTAAGGCAGAACCTCTTGCATTTTCAAACTGAGCCGGGATTTGTGGTAAAGATACCATTAAGTCATTCATCGCATTTACAGCTAAAGGAAGCTTGTTGGACTGTGTTCCGATGTAGTTCGTCACATAGTTTGCTTTTCCTTTTTCTGAAGCATTTCCATAAGAAACATAGGCTGTATAAGCCAATGACTTACTTTCTCTGATCTCCTGGAAAACGATAGAAGATAGTCCTCTTCCGAAGTATTCATTGAAAACATTTGCTTTCCCGAAGTTACCCAGGTTTACGGTGCCGGCTTTTGCTACTTTTGACATTTCCATCTGTACCATGTCATAATTTGTGAAGTATACCTTTCCTTCAGTAGCAGGTTCAGCATATTCTTTGGCTTGTGCCGGCTGAAGGCTTGTATTGATGATAAAAGGTTTCACCGCTTTTTCCAAACCTGACTGATCCTGTCCGTAAAGAAGCACCTGATAAGGATACTGGTTCAACGTTTTCACTTTCTTCATTAGCTCTACGGCGTCAATGCTCTCAAGACGTTCTTTCGAAACGATGTCTGTCATTCTTGAGTTTTTACCGTATTTAGCATAGTTTGAAAGCGCTGCCATAATTCTCACTTTATCTTTCTTGGCAGTAGCTCTTGATTCCAGAATTGTTTTTACCGTTTGAGCATAAATCGCTTTATCAGCTTTTACATTCGTCATCCAGTGGTTCATCAGCTCTGCAGCTTTCTTCATATTACTTTCAAGACCACTTAATGTAATAATTATTTGATCGTTGGAAGTTCTCAGGCTATAGCTGATTCCCAGTTTAAAAAATTCTTCTTTCAGTTGTTCCGGAGTGTATTTATCGGTTCCAAGATATTCAAAAAGAGTTCCTGCAATAGAAAGTTCTTTATCATTATCTGTTCCGAAAGGGAAAATATAACTGATTTGTGCAACCTCATTATATTTATTCTTCACAAAGCTTATCGTCTTATCTTTGATCTTTGAAGTCTGAATGGCTGTTTTAAAATCAATAAATTCAGGCTTACTTTCCGGCACTTTTGTATTCAGAATATCTTTAAGGAAAGGAGACTGAGCTTCTCTGTTCAGTTTAATAGGGGTAATTCCAGGATTTTGTACACGTACAAGCTTATCATTCACTCCTTTTTCTTTATAAATAACAACATAATTATCTTTAAAGAAATCGTTGGCAAATTTCACTACATCAGCTTTCGTGATTTTGTCATACTGATTGATCTCATCCAGCTCCTGCTCCCAT
The DNA here is from genome assembly GCA_965720825.1 of uncultured Chryseobacterium sp. Classification (GTDB taxonomy): domain Bacteria; phylum Bacteroidota; class Bacteroidia; order Flavobacteriales; family Weeksellaceae; genus Chryseobacterium. The sequence goes on from CBFQYI010000125.1 coordinate 3,341, forward strand.
GTTCTTACATTGATATAAGAATCATACAGTTCAGTCGCTAATCCGTCAGCTGTTTCCCAACTCTTCATACGCTGAACTTTTTTATCATTTACGATCGCTTTCAGTATCCAGTCCGGGAACTGTCCTTTTTTCACAAGATCCAACTGATCCATCAGTAGTTTTTTAGCTTCATCAAAGCTTTGACCTTCTTTAGGAGTTACTACCAGTCCAAATGTACCATACATTTTGTAAGGAGATTCATACGCGCCTGCTCCAAGCGTTTTTTGCTTCTGGTTGATATTAAGGTCAATTAATCCTGCATCTCCTCTGTTGCTTAAAATTTCAGATACTACGTCTGCCAGTCTTGCTTCCTGAGTTCCATAAGAATCCGTTCTCCATGCAATGGTCATTCTTGGCGTGGTAGGACTTTTTACTGTTCTGGTAACAATACTGGTCATTGGTTCTTCCGTAACCATCTTTTTCATCGGAAGCTCTTTGTATTTGAACGCACCGAAATACTGGTCAACTAACTTTATAGTTTTATCATAATCCAGATCTCCAACCAATACTACGGCCATGTTATTAGGTACATAATAGGTGTCAAAATACTTGTGGATTGCTTCCATGGAAGGGCTCTTCAAATGTTCTGAAGTCCCGATTGTCGTTTGCTGTCCGTTCGGGTGTTTTGGGAAAAGAGCCTGCATCAATGAATAGAATACAAGACGGCTGTCATTATCCTGTGCTCTGTTATATTCCTCATATACGGCTTCAAGCTCTGTATGGAAAAGACGCAATACCAATTCTGAAAAACGTTCTTTCTCTACTCTTAACCATTTTTCCAATTCATTGGAAGGGATATTGTTTTTATACACCGTTTCATCCAGTGATGTATGGGCATTCGTTCCTGTAGCTCCTAATGAAGAAATTGCTTTATCATATTCATTAGCGATGGCATACTTGGAGGCTTCCTGAGAAACTTCGTCAATCTTTTTATAAAGTTCTTTCTTTTTTTCAGGATCTTTTTCTGCTTTATGCTGCTCGTAAAGATCAGAGATCTGTTGTAATAAAACTTTCTCTTTTGCCCAGTCCTGAGTTCCCAGGTGCGAGGTTCCTTTGAAAACCATATGTTCCAGATAGTGCGCTAATCCCGTATTATCACTTGGGTCATTATTAGATCCTGTTCTTACGGGAATGTAAGTCTGGATTCTCGGGGCATCATCATTTTTTGCCAGATAAACCTTCAAACCGTTTTTCAGTGTATACACACGCACTCCAGCCTGGTCATTCTTTACCGTTTCATAGGTATACCCTTGAGCATCGGTCTGCTTTTGGGTCTCAAATTTCTGTGCCATTGCGCTGATCATACAGAAAAGCGAAACCGAAATAAAAATCTTTTTCATAGTAGTTATTTAATATTATTTTTCAATCCAAATTTCCACCCATTAGTCTTATTTATATAAACACTTGTTACAAAAGAACTGTTACAAGCAGAAACAATAAGCTTTAAAGGATTCTTTTAAGATTCTTTTATATAGGATTAGTTAAAAGCTCCTTTCTAAACAGGGAAAATAAAAACGGTTTCTATGACAATTCTGGAGATTTATTGATGATACAGCCTCTATTTCATGATACTAACTCCCTCAGATTTAATATGATTTACATATAATGTATTTTCACTATTTTAGCCACCTGATTAAAAGAATCAAAAAACAGGTGAGCCTTATGTCATCTGGAATCTAAAAATATAAACATTATTTAGATGAAAAAACAAGACCTGCCTCAAGACGAAAGTAACCTGAAATCCGCCAACATGACTGAAGTTCTGTATGTGACGGATGAGAACGACAACTACACGACAGCAAACAGTACAGGCTGGAATGCCAAGAAAGCTGCTCTGGATGAATCTATGGAACTTATTTACGAGAGAATTGAGGAAGCAAAGCAAAATGTTGCCCATAATATAGCAAGCCCTATTGCCTATTTTATGGAACTGAACAAAATGGATCTGGGAGTCCTTGCTTCTTATGTAGGAATGTGGCAATGGAGGGTAAAAAGACATTTTAAACCCAGAATATTTAAAACACTAAGCGAAAATGCACTGAAAAAATATGCCGATGCATTCGGAATTTCAGTGGATGAATTAAAAAACTTCAACGGAAAATAAATGAGATAAGGCTAGATATAAAGCCTGTCTTATTTGACCAATGAAAAGATACAATCAGCAAATGAAATTAAACTTTGAACACCATCAGACTGCGCATTGCGAAAACGGTGTTGCTTCTAATCTACTGCTTAACAAAGGCCTGAAACTAAGCGAACCTATGATCTTCGGGATCGGTTCCGGACTGTTTTTCGTGTATCTTCCTTTTTTAAAGGTGAATTTTGCGCCGGGCTTCAGCTATCGTCCGATGCCGGGTGCTATCTTCAGTAAAGCAGCCAAAAGATTAGGAATTAAAATCAAAAGAGAAAAATTCTCCAATCCTCAGGATGCCCAAAAAGCTCTTGAAAGAAATCTTGAACAAAATATTCCTACCGGACTTCAGGTGGGTGTTTTCAACCTTACCTATTTCCCTGAAGAATACAAGTTCCACTTCAATGCCCACAACCTTGTGGTATATGGAAAAGAAGACGGAAAATTCCTGATCAGTGATCCGGTAATGGATTATACAACCTCCCTTTCCGAAGCAGAACTGGAAAAAGTAAGATATGCCAAAGGAGCACTTCCTCCGAAAGGACATATGTACTACCCTATTCATGTCCCGGAAAATGTGAATCTTGAAGAAGCCATTAAAAAAGGAATCAAAGATACCTGTAAAAATATGCTGGCGCCTGTACCGCTTATCGGAGTAAAAGCCATGAGATGGGTAGCCAAAAGCATCCCGAAATGGGCAGATAAAAAAGGTACAAAAGTGACCAACCATTATTTGGGACAACTGATCCGGATGCAGGAAGAAATTGGAACCGGAGGCGGAGGCTTCAGATTTATTTATGGTGCGTTTCTTCAGGAAGCAGCAGTTATTCTTAAAAATGATGAGTTGAAGGAATTATCAAAAGAAATCACTTCTATTGGTGACCTTTGGAGAGACTTTGCCGTGGATATTGCCCGTGTTTATAAAAACAGAAACTCCAAAAGCAATATCTATAACGAACTTTCAAAAACGATGCTGCACATTGCGGACCTGGAGGAAGCTTTCTATAAAAAACTAAGAAAAGCGATCTGATATGGCAGAAAATATGATTGAGATCAAAAACTTATACAAGAAATACAAAAATTCTGATGAGTTTTCTGTAAATGATATTTCTTTGAGCATCAGCAAAAATGAAATCTACGGAATTCTCGGACCCAACGGAGCTGGGAAAACTACATTAATTTCAATGCTTTCAGGATTGATAAAACCTACTTCAGGCCAATTTACCATCAATGGTTTATCTCCGCAGAAGGATGGTTTTAAAATCAGACAGATTATCGGAATTGTTCCTCAGGAATATGCTTTATATCCTACACTTACAGCCAAAGAAAACCTCATGTTTTTTGGAAGCCTTTATGGTTTAAAGCATAACCAGCTTAAAAAAGCAATTGACGAGTCTCTTGAAATCATGGGACTTTCAAAATTTGCGAACAAGCAGGTAGGACAATTTTCAGGAGGGATGAAACGCCGCTGTAACCTCATCGCCGGCACCCTTCACAATCCTAAAGTTCTCTTTCTGGATGAACCGACGGTAGGTGTTGATGTGCAATCTAAAAAAGCAATTATTGACTATCTTTTAGATTTAAACAAACAGGGAACCTGCATTATTTATACTTCCCATCACCTTTCTGAAGCGGAAGAATTCTGTACAAAAATTGCTATCATCGACCATGGAAAAATTCACGCTGTAGGAACACCTGAAGAACTGGTGAACAGAGTAGCAAGTGCTGAAAACCTGGAAGACGTTTTCATTTCATTAACCGGAAAAGAATTAAGAGATGTTGTTGTATAAACTGTGGAGAAGTTTTATTAAGGAAATCCTTCTGCTGAAAAGAGATATCGGAGGAATTGTCATCATCTTTGTGATGCCGTTACTTTTGATTGTAACTATTACCCTTATTCAGGATTCTACCTTTAAAAACCTTGAAGGATCAAAGATTCCGATTATTTTTATCGATCAGGACAAATCTGAAGTTTCAAAAAATATAAAAGCGGAACTGGAAAACAGCAAAACCTTTCAGCTGCTAACCAACTTCAATGAAAAATCTGCTCAGGAAGCCGTTTTTTCAGGAGATTATCAGATGGCGATTGTCATCCCCGAAAACTTAACGAAAGATTTAAATTCCAATATTGATTCTAAAGTTCAGACCATTGTAAGTTCATTCGGGCTTGAAGGAGATTCTGCAAAAGCAAAAACAGCAGCTCCTAAAGCCAAAGAAATTCACTTATACTTTGACCCTGCTACCAATGCCGGATTCAAGAATTCTGTGATGAATTCTGTGAATAAAATGGTTTTTGAGATTGAGAATAAAAAAATCTACAAAGCATTCCAGAATCAGCTGGGCACTACGGAGAATCTTGACGAAAATAAAAATCTGATCAGCTTCAAAGAAATTACACCCAAGAAAGGAGAAATGGACGTAATGCCGAATTCCGTTCAGCATAACGTTCCTGCATGGACCCTTTTTGCGATCTTCTTTATTGTTGTCCCTTTATCCATCAATCTGGTAAAAGAAAAAAGTCAGGGCACAAGTGTAAGAGCAAGAATAAGCCCTACTCCTTATTTTGTACATATTTTAGGAAAAACATTTACCTATCTGATCATCTGTATCATTCAGTTTTTACTGATGGTTGCCGTTGGGATTTATCTTTTCCCTTATATGGATCTTCCGGCCTTTGATGTATCCGGAAAAATGTTCCAGCTTGTGGTAGTAACACTGTTTGCAGGATTGGCCGCAATTGGATTTGGAGTTTTATTGGGAACTATAGCCGATACACAGGAGCAGTCTGCCCCATTTGGAGCAACGTCTGTAGTTGTACTGGCAGCCATTGGAGGAATCTGGGTTCCTGTATTTTTAATGCCGGAATTCATGCAGACTGTAGCCAAGTTCTCTCCTATGAACTGGGGACTGAATGCGTATTATGATATTATTTTAAGAAACAGCGGAATCGGCGGGATTGCCAAAGAACTGGTTTTCCTTTTCTTATTCTATATTGCCACTGTAGCTATTTCTATTTTTTACGAAAAAAAACAAAATGCAGTCTAAAGAAAATATATTAACCTGTACCGAAGAAGTAAGAGTACGATTCAATGAAACAGACCCGCTGGGAATTGTCTGGCATGGGCATTATATCGTATATTTTGAGGACGGAAGAGAAGCTTTCGGTCGTCTGCATGGTCTTACTTATCTTGATATTCAGAATGCGGGATTTGTAACGCCTATCGTAAAAAGTACCTGTGAGCATTTTCTTCCTTTAAAATACGGAGAAACATTCAGGATCGTAACCACGTTTATTAATTCCGTTTCTGCCAAGCTTATTTACAGATATGAGCTTTTCAATCAGGAAGACCAATTGGTATGCAGCGGTGAAACGATTCAGGTATTTCTTGATAGCAATGGAAGTTTATGCCTGTACAATCCGGAATTTTTTCAAACCTGGAAAAATAAAATGGGATTATCATGAGCAAGGAAATTTATATCACAGACTACAATTGTGTAACTCCGTTGGGCTTCACTATTGATTCCAATTGGAATGCTTTGTTAGAAGGACAATCAGGAGTTGCTTTACATAAAATTATAGACAATCAGGATGCTTTTTATGCTTCTATGATTGATTCTGACAAACTGAATGAAGAATTCGATAGATTCTTCACTCAGAATACAAATGATTTCACAAGACTGGAAAAAATGCTTCTTTTAAGCTTACTGCCTCTTGTTGAAAGACATGCCGTTTCAGAAAACACGGCTTTCATCCTTTCCACCACAAAAGGAAATATCAGTCTGTTAAAAAACCAATCCGAATTACCGGAAGGTGTTTATTTATCAAAATTAGCAGAAAAAATTGCCGACTTTTTTGGATTTAAAACAAAACCGATCATCATTTCCAATGCCTGTGTTTCAGGGGTAATGGCAATTTCTGTTGCCAAAAATATGATTCAGGCAGGAAAGTATAAAGATGTTTTTGTGATTGCGGGTGATGAGCTTTCTGAATTTGTTATTTCAGGATTCAATTCATTTCAGGCAATAGGATCAGGGCCTTGCCAACCTTATGATAAAAACAGAGACGGTATCAATATCGGTGAAGCAGCAGCAGCTGTTTATATCACCTCATGTCATTGCGAGGAACAAAGTGACGAAGCAATCTCACAAAACGAGAAATTCAGATTTAAAGTACTGGGAGATTCAGCAGTGAATGATGCCAATCATATTTCCGGACCTTCAAGAACCGGTGACGGTTTATATGCCAGTATCAAAAATGCCATGACTGAAGCGAAAGTTTCTCCGGAACAAATCGATTTTATTTCTGCCCATGGAACAGCCACTTTATATAACGATGAAATGGAAGCCATTGCCTTCAACAGAATGGATCTCCAGAACATTCCTCTCAACAGTATGAAAGGCTATTACGGACATTGCCTGGGGGCTTCCGGACTTCTGGAAAGTATTATTTCTATGGAAAGTGCTCTTCACAGCACTTTGATTCCCTCAAAGAATTTTGAAGAAACGGGAGTAACCCAACCTTTGAATATCATCAGAGAAAATCAATCTGCGGAAATAAAATATATTCTAAAGACCGCTTCCGGTTTTGGTGGATGTAATGCAGCTGTCGTGCTGGAAAAATGTTAAACTGAAAGTGATGAAGAAAACGAACACCTGTACCATAGAACATTCAAAAATCACCGTTGACGGAAATCTTATTTTTGAAAGCCTAAGCGAAACCTTTCAGGAATTTGCCAAAGAAACTTATAAAAGTTTAGACCTCAGCTATCCTAAATTTCATAAAATGGATAACCTGAGCAAACTGGCTTTTCTTTCTGCTGAAACCATTTTGAAAGATGAAGATCACAGCAGAACAGCCATTGTTTTTGCCAACAGATCTTCCAGTCTGGATACCGATTTCAAATATCAGGAAAGCATTAACGATCAGGATAATTTCTATCCGAGTCCAGCTGTTTTTGTGTATACTTTACCTAACATCTGTGTAGGAGAAATAAGCATTAAACACAAAATGCAGACAGAAAATGCTTTTTTCGTGCTGGATGATTTTGATGAAGAATTTTTGAATGACTATTCTGAACAGATTCTTCTATCCGGAAAAGCCGACAAAGTATTGTGTGGCTGGGTGGAATTGTATCAGGAAAATTACAAAGCTTTTGTATATTTGCTAACCTTATAAAAATGTAACAATATAACAGTGTAAT
>CBFQYI010000126.1:0-10664 GCA_965720825.1 uncultured Chryseobacterium sp.
TATAAAATACTTCATGATTTACCCTTGCTTGTGGCATGGCGGCAAAGTTTATAGAGTAATTTCCTTTCGCAAAATTGCTTTGTACGATTGAGTCTCTACGTGTTTTGGAGAAGCTTTTATAGATAGATTCTTTGCCATCTGAAAGTAGTACCATCGTTTCGTCAAATTTCCGGTCTTTATCTAAGGAATCACGCATGAATGTATATTTATAATAAAATGCGGTATTTGATTTCACCTCTTGTGCCTGAATAAAACTTGTAATGCTAATAATAAGCAGTAATAATATTTTTTTCATTTTTTACGTAATTATAAACTCAGATAGTTTATTTACTACCTGAGTTATTTTTTATTACTGATGGCAGTTAATTTGTTCAACGGCTTCTGCATCGCTCATTAAACACTCGGTCCCGCATTCGCTACACCATGTTGTGTATGAATTAAGCCCGCAAGATGTTTGAACAAAAACCTGCATAGATCCAAATGCTTTTACTTTGTTTTCCTTTTCTATGATTTCTGTAACCTTGGAATCATTATTTGACACTACTGTGCTTTTAGCATTTACTAATCCTGCAACTCCGAAAGCTGCTAATAAAATAATTTTTTTCATAATGAGTTTTTTTAATTCGTTACTAAAATATAAAATAAACCAAATGGTGTGTGAATTGTTTTTTATGTTAAGTCTCTGTTTTTCAATTGTTTTTATATTATTGAAAAAAGATTGTATTTTTTACTACGGAAATTCGGAATACTATTAAGAAAGACTTTTTGTTGAGTGTTTCAATGGAATTTCAACAGCATTTATATAAAAAAGGTTCAAAATTACTTTGAACCTTTTTTATTGATTTTGTTTTAAATTTACCTTACCGCATCACTTCCGGATAATCCGTTCAACCTCAGTTTGTATTTCCAGTTTACATACGCGAAAACCTGATATAATTTATATTCAAACTTGATTCCGTAATTTTCCTTAGGATCATAATCGATTCCGGATTCAATAATATTTCTGTATCTGCCGGAATAATAATAGCTGTTCCACTCATTGACCAAAAATGTGTTTTTCGTCTTCAGATAAGATTCTGTATACTGGCTGATAGGTTTGGCGACAGCACTCAGAAAATAGTCGAACTGGGTGTCAATGACCGTAAGTTCCCATTCTCCGTCTTCATTTTTTGAAGGCTTCATTTCATGTTGCTCTTTATCTTTCTTTGGTGTTTCCTGAGAAAAACAGCTGAAAGGTACCAATGCAATCATTACTAATAAAATAATATTTTTCATGATATAGGTATTTATATAAAAAAAGCACTCCAATAAGAGTGCCTAACTTTTTTATGGTTCTTTCTGAAGAACTACAAATGCTGGGAAGTGGTCACTGTAGCCTCCTGTAAACTGGTCTCCATTCCATGATCTGAAAGGGTATCCTTTGTAATTTCCTTCTTTATTGACAAGATAAGCCGGAGCAAAAATTTCTGCTTTGTACACAGAATATTCTTTGGTTACCTGATCTGAAATTACGTTTTTAGAAACGATAATCTGATCAAATAAGTTGGGAGCATCCTGATAAGCTAAAGAAGCAACTCCTTTCTTATATAAAGGATACATCAGATTAAGATATGGAGTTTCTTCACTTAAATCTTTAGGGTTTGCCTGAGCTTTCAAGTGGTTTTTTAAACTTGGGCTCACAGGGTCATCGTTAAAGTCACCCATTGCAAACAGCTTTGTTGCCGGGTCTGCAGCTCTTACGCTGTCCATCTGTTGTTTTAATAAAGCAGCAGCTGCATTTCTTTTAGGTAGAGAAATCGCTTCACCACCTCTTCTTGAAGGCCAGTGGTTCATAAAAAATGCTACTTTTTCATTATCTAAAAAACCTGTTACTACAAGGATGTCTCTTGTATATTCTCTTTTTCCGTTGTCACCGTAAATTACCAATTCTTTTTTTAATGAATTGGTAGGGGTGAACCTTCTTTTCTGATAAATCAATGCAACGTCAATTCCTCTGTAGTCATAAGAGTTGTAATGAATAATTCCGTAGTCATATTTCTTTAAAGCAGGTTCGTTCACAAGATCCTGGATAACCTGTCTGTTTTCAACCTCGATTAAGCCTACTACTGCAGGAGCTGTTTTGGTATATTGTGCTCCCATTTCAGAAATTACCTTAGCTTCGTTGGCCAGTTTTGCCTTATAAATTTTAGTTCCGTAGTTCTTAGCGCTTTTAGGAGTGAATTCTTCAGAACCACTTTGTATTCTTACTGCTTTTTTACCTTTTAACGCACCGTCACTCCATGGTCCATCATATTTTTCAGCTTCCAGAAACTGGATAGAATCCATTGGGATACTTCTGTGGAAAGCAGGATTCTTAGTGTCTTTAGTTCCATCTATATAATCTGCTGAACGAATAGTATCCCAAAGGTTTTCTACATTTAAAAACCCTACGGTTGCTACTTTTCTCAGTTTTCCTTGTTGTTGGGAGAATGCCACGATCGAAATAAACAGGGCAAACAGACTCGAAAATCTCTTCATCTCTTTGGAGTTTTATTATACTATTAATTACAAATTTACTTTTTTTTAACTCGCTGCGTTTTAAATATTTGTAAATTTAAAAGCAGTAATTTAAGTCTCTCTTTTATAATGATTCTTAAAAGATTGCAATGTTAAGGAAAAAATACGTTAAAAAAGTTCTGAATTGCAAAATTTGATTAAATTTGTGCCCCCAACTTTTAAACTGTTGAAAATTAACAATAAAAGTATTAAAAAAATAAATATACTCATGATTAAAAAATTATCATTGATCTCTTTATTTACTTTGCTGCCTGCGTCCTATTATTATGCGCAGACAACTGTGTTTGCGTATCTTAAGGATGCAGACGGTAAGCCTGTTGAGCAAGCAAGTGTAGATTTAAAAGGAGCAGGGAATGATGCAAAGGCAGACAAAATCGGATATTTCCAATTTAAAGATTTGCTGCCTGGACATTATCAGATTATGGTTACAAAACCCAATTTTGAAACTAAAATTTTTGAATTTGATGTAACCAGTGATGAGAAAAGAAAAGATCTTGGAGTAATTACTCTTTATTCTGCACTGAACGGTGCTGATCAAGGGTTGGCTATCATAGAAGATTCTGGGGAAAGTGATGGTGGTGGAGCCCAGCAAACGGCTACAGTAGGTTTATTACAGTCATCTCAGGATGTTTTCAACAGAATTGCAAGTTTTGATTTAGGACCGTACTGGTTCCGTCCAAGAGGAATTGATAGCAGAACAGGTGAGAATATGATCAACGGGGTTTCTATGGCCGCTGCAGATAATGGAGATGTAGACTTCAGTACCTGGGGAGGATTGAACGAAATTACCCGTTACCCGGAAATTGCAGCTAACCATGCCCCTTCAGAATATGCTTTCGGAGGAACTACCGGAGTATTTTATAAGAATACAAAAGCCAGCGAGTACAGAAAAGGAAGTCAGTTGACGTACTCTCTGACGAATAGAAATTATACGAACAGATTATCATACAGATTCTCTTCCGGAATGAATAAGAACGGATGGGCATTTACAGGAATGATCGCAAGGAGATGGGCACAGGAAGGGATTCAGGATGGTACTGCTTATGATGCATACAGTGGATATATCGGTATTGAGAAGAAATTCAGTGATAGCCATACCATGACTTTGAATGCCATAGGTTCTAAATATGCAAGAAGCTCTTCAAGTCCAAGCACTCAGGAAGTATATGACTTCAGAGGTGTTCATTACAACTCTTATTGGGGATGGCAAAACGGAGATAAAAGAAATGAAAGAGTAAAAAGAGGTTTCCAGCCCATGATCCAATTACAGGATTTCTGGAAAATCAATAAAAACTCTCAATTATGGACGTCTGTTTCTTATCAATTCGGTAAAGAGTACAGTTCAAGGTTGGATTGGTACAGAGCTAATAACCCTTCTCCAACTTATTACCGTAATCTGCCAAGTTATTGGTTAAACTATACAAATCCGTCTCCGGAACAGGCTGCCAACATTGGAATTACAAGAGACTGGTGGACGAATGATGACCAAACTCACACGCAGATCAACTGGGATAATCTTTACAATGCGAACAGAAACGTAGAGTATAATGCGCTACTTGGCGGAAGAAGAGCGGCTTATTATCTTGTGGATGACGTAAAAGATGATAAAGTATGGAATGTGTCTACTCACTATACGTATAACTTCACCGATACTTCCCGCTTTATTTTAAACTTATCTTATCAGAACTACAGATCTGAGCAGTACAGAGAAGTGAATGACCTATTAGGAGCTGATTTTGCATTGAATATGGATCCATTTGCATCCAATACAACAGCAGGAAATGCTTGGGGGGAATTCAATACAAGAGAAAGCGATACGGATGTTGCCAAAAGAGAAGGTGATAAAATCGGATACAGCTATATTTTCAGACGACAGGAATTCAAAATAAACCCTGCTTTTAAATTCTCCACAGGGAAATTTGATGTTTTTATTTCCGGATTATTCGGTTATACATCAAACAGCAGAGAAGGATTATTTCAACACTACCTGTATGAGTCTTCTTACGGAAAGGGAGCAGACCAAAACTTCTGGAATGCTGGTGTTAAAGGACAGGTTACTTATAAAATCAATGGTAGAAACTTCCTTGTTTATAATGGAGCTTACTTTTCACAATCTCCTTTCTTAAATGATATTTACTTTAATACAAGAGTAAGTGGTGTTACCACTCCGGGAATCAAAAATGTTGTTGTTGATGCCAACGACCTGAGCTATGTAATCTCTACTCCGATTGTTAAACTTAGATTGACCGGTTACCTTGTTAATACTCAAAATGAAACAAGCGTACAACGATATTTCGCACAGGGTGTTAAATTAACGACTTTAACTGAAAGTGGAGAACAGGCTCCAATTCAGGATGGAGCTTTCATTACGCAGGTATTGGCAGGAGCCAATAAGAGAAATATGGGTATTGAGCTTGGTGCACAGATGAAAGTAACTCCTACGTTAACAGCCAGTGGATTATTAAGCGTAGGACAATATACTTATACGAATAACCCTACCGTTTATTTTGCATCTGATGCCGTTGGAACTTTCAGAGAGCTTGACGGAAACGGAAATATCGTATCAAGATCTTATACCAACATGGGTGAGGCTACTCTTAAAAATTACAGACAAGGTGGTACTCCTCAGGAGGCATATACGCTAGGTCTTCGTTACAGCAGCCCTAAAAACTACTGGTGGGTAGGAGCAACTTGGAACTACTTCGGGCATTCATTCCTGGATCCATCTCCTGTAACCAGAACAGAAAGATTCTATACCAACCCGAATACACCTGGAGTACCTTCCGATAATGTAACTGAAGAGGAGCTGGCAAGAGTGCTTACTCCTACAAAATTACCTTCAGCATTCTTCTTCAATGTGAATGCGGGGAAGTCCTGGATGATTGGTAAGTATTATGTATTGGTGTCTGCGTCAGTAAATAATATCCTTAATAACAGAAACTTTATTACCGGTGGATTTGAACAGACCAGAAACGTTAACTATACTGATTATGCTAATGATTATGACAGCGGTAATATGGTATTCGCTCCTAAATATTGGTATAATCAGGGTAGATCCTATTTTGTTAACCTTCAATTCAGATTCTAAAAAACTAAAATTAAAAATAGAAAACAATGAAAAATATATATTTTAAAGCGGCGATTTTCAGTGCCATTTCAATGCTGGCCTTCTCGTCTTGTGTAAAAACTGATGATTATGAGGTGCCGGAAATCAAATGTACCAACAGATTTGCAGCTGCAAATCACCCGCTAACTGACCTTGCTACCATTGCAAAAGCAAAACCGGGTGAAGCTGATATCATCAAAGAAGACTACATTGTTGAAGCTTATGTTTCTTCAAGCGATGAGTCGGGAAATATTTACAAAATGATGTTCCTTCAGGATAAGCCTGAAAACCCAACTCAAGGAATCGAGATTGATATCGATGGCGGAAACCAATATCTTGATTATCCTACAGGAGCTTTAGTAAGAATTAACCTGAAAGGATTGATCGTTCAAGGTGTTAACGGAAATATCAAAGTAGGTACTTATGATCCAAACTATCCTATCGGTAGAATCAACCCGAATAAAGTATCCAATTACCTGGCAAGAGTTTGCGACGGGCAAAAACCTGTAGTAGCTGCAATGAAGCCATTAGAGTTCAATTCTATCTCTGATGCTTTGAAAAACGGAGCTCACATCAATCAGCTTGTAAAAATTAAAAACGTTCAGTTTGAAGAGCCTGAACTGACCAAAACTTTTGCTGACGAATCAGCGACAGGTGACCGTTATATTACGGATAAAAAAGCGGGTAGATTAGACCTTCGTTTCAGCAACTATGCGACTTTTGCGAAGTCTCCAATCTCTCCTAAATATGAAAAAAGCGGTGATATCGTTCTTCTTTTAAGCCGTTTTACCAGTTCAAGTAATGCAACGATTTTCACAGATCAGGCTTATATCAGAAATCTTGATGATATCAACTTCCCGAACGCCAGATTCACTCCAGGTGAGCCGGAACTTCCATCAGCTAATGCTGTCAATCTTTTCCCTAGCTCTGATTTTGAAAACTGGCTATCTTTCCTGTCAAGTTTAAACAACTTTGGACTTATACCTTATGCATCTCAGGGTATTGGTCTGGGGTATAATGGGACAAATTCCCTTCAGATTAAAGGGACACCTGGCAGTAATGACTATGTATTTACAGCGAATGCGGCATCAGGAATACCCGCAGCTCCAAAAAGGATTACAATGTATATCAAAGGGACTGCATCAGGAAAATCACTTTCTTTCAATGTATACAGAGCAACACCATTGGCTCCCAATACGTCTGCTTTCTATACATTCAATTTAGCAACATTCTCTACAGGTGCTACTTTAAGTCCGGAAAGCACGAATTCATATAACGGGTCTATCAATACGAGCGGGCAATGGAGACTGATTGAGCTTACACTTACAGGTCTTACCGACCTTAATATTACCCCTGGAAAAACTATGTTTGCCCTTAAAACAGGAAAAGACGGTATATATGATCTTCAGATTGATAACATCAAAATTGAGTAATAATTAGAATAGAATATATTTTAATTTATTTAATAAAACAAAAACCACTGCATCAGCAGTGGTTTTTTATTTTCTTTTATTTAACTGTAATCGTTGGATCCCAGTAAAAGTAACCGTACAGAATCTGTTTGTTACTGTCATTCGGATCTAAAATATAAAGTCCAAACTGTACATAGAAATTCTCTGTTCCTGTAGCTTTTACTTTAGAGTCGATACTTGCAAAAGTAATATCAGCGCTGGCAGCAGGAAGACCATTTTGAGAATTCAGATTAGGTACAGCAGCCTGTCTTCTTTCAACAGAATTGTAAATAAAGCTGTTGAAAACCTGATCTCCGGACCAGTACTTAATATTGTAGATGATTACTGCATCATCAGAATTTTGATAGATTGAAGTTCCTCTGAAAGAAACTACATCTCCGGCTCTTGCACTGAAGTTCAAATCAGCAGTACCTTGTCCGGAAATAGCGTTGGCATTCGAAACGATCATATGCTGGCTGTTATGATCAATTCCTGTAGGATTATTAGGATCCTTACTTGGGTTTTGATAAGTAGATCTTACATAATCTGTGTCAATAACGATCAGGACATCAATTTCCTGACTGGATGATTTTAGTTCTATATCTTCCATGATATTTAGTTTTTGTTTGGTGTTTTCTTACTCATTGGGCTTTTCAGATTCCGCCCCGTTATTAAAGTGATACGGCTTCACTGATTGGGTTGTAATTACAATACAAATGTACATTGCTGAAAATGAAAATATTAGAGTAAAAATGCTGAAATTTTTGATTAGGTATTTGTACTTAATTAATCTCTTTTGAGTGATTTTTTGAAGCTCCAAAAAAATACCCTGAAAAGTTCAACTTTCCAGGGTACCCATTTTATAATGGTTAAATCTAATTTTCGTTTAAAAAGAAACCTCGTTCACTTCTTTTCCTCTTTGGAAGTTCATTGTTTTCTGGCTGCCTTTATAGGCAATGTTCACCAGATTGATCTGCTTAGGAAAAGCGCTTAAAAGGATCGTATTTTTAATCTTTAAGGTATTGATATCCGAAACGCCTCCGGTTTCAAAATATACCCATACAGTTTCTCCACTGACCTGACTTCCTGTGAAGGTAATCGTTTTAGGAGACCCATTGACAAAAACATCAAAATTATTGTTCACATATTTTTTTACCTCTGCTTCAAATCCTGCCGTATTAGGGTTGATTTTAATAGCGTCAGAGATATGGCTTGTATTCATTTTTGTGGTAAACTTCAATGTCTTGCTTCCATCAATATAGTCAACTTTGGTCATTGAAGAGAAAAAGTCTACATACATAAAACTCATTAACACAAAAAATGTTAAAATTCCTGATATATATAAAAGTTTTTTCATCTTAATTAATAGATTTACAATCATACTTGCTAGTTATAAGTCACAAATAATATGCCAATTAGAAATTTACATTTACAGAATATTTATCATAAAAGGCTTTAATATGCGCTACAGCCTCGTCAGCCGTATCTACCACACGATAAAGATCAAGATCATCTTCTGCAATCATACCTTCTTTTAACAGGGTTGCCTTAAACCAATCCAGTAGTCCTCCCCAGAATTCACTTCCTACCAAAACGATTGGGAATTTTCCTATTTTATTGGTCTGAATCAGGGTCATCGCTTCAGTAAGTTCATCCAGCGTTCCGAATCCTCCAGGCATTACTACGAACCCCTGAGAGTATTTTACAAACATTACTTTTCTCACGAAAAAGTAATCAAAATTCATAGAATAGGATTTGTTGATGTAAGGATTGAAATGCTGCTCAAAAGGAAGGTCAATATTAAGTCCTATAGATTTCCCTTTGGCATTAAAAGCTCCTTTATTTCCTGCTTCCATGATTCCCGGACCGCCTCCGGTAATAATTCCGAAACCTAGTTTGGTAATCTTTTCAGCGATATCTACCGCCATTTCATAATATTTGTTCTCCGGCTTCAGTCGGGCAGAGCCAAATATAGAAACGCATGGGCCAATTTTAGCCAGTTTTTCATAGCCGTCTACAAATTCAGCCATGACCTTGAAGACCATCCAGCTGTCTTTGGTGATTGTTTCGTCCCAGGTTTTCTGTCTGAAACTGTTGTGCAGTTTTGTTTCGTTACTATCAAGTTCTGGATTTACTAAACTTTCATCCCTGGTTCCATCAATTTCCATTGCAAAATTTATTTAAAATGTTTCTCGGCTTCTATTACGGATGCTGGTCTTCCGACATCAATAAGAATGCTGTCATGTACAAAACCGTGTATATGCTCGGTCTGCATCAGATCCAGATATTCTTCCATAACAGAAAATTTGCCAGTTCTTTTAATTTTTTCAAAGATGACAGGATTGATACAATGAATTCCACTGAAAGCAAGGGCTTTAAAACCTTTATTGAATTCAGCCAGCCTTTGTTCTCCAGATTGTACATTCAGCCAGCCTCTCAAAACCATATCATCATTGAAAAGGAGTTTTCTCGAACTTTCTCTGTCCGAAACCGCTAAAGTAGCAAAATCTTTTATCTTTTTGTGGTATTCTACCAATGCATTGATGTTCAGATCGGTTAGAATATCAGCGTTCATGATTAAAAAATCTTCTCCGTGATCTAGAAATTTTCTTGCAAATATCAAGCCGCCGCCAGTTTCCAGAAGCTCATTGGTTTCATCAGAGATTTCAATCTTGCATCCGAAATTATTGTTTTTATTCAGAAAATCAACAATCTGTTCTCCAAAATGATGAATGTTGATAACAAAATCCTTTATTCCGAAGCTTTTAAGGTAATTAATATTTCTTTCCAGAAGCGGAACTTCGTTTACTTTGGCCAAAGCTTTCGGATGGTGATCTGTAAAAGGTTTAAGTCTTGTTCCTTTTCCTGCTGCGAAAATTAAAGCTTTCATTTTTTATAATTGATAAATGGTAATTGATGAATGATAATACTTTGTATCATAAATAAATGATAATTAAATCATTTATTTATTCAGTTGCGGTTGTTCATCATGATGAAGAGTAACTTGTGTTCCTTCAGGGTATTTTTCTTTTATAAATTCTGCAATTTTTATAGCGGAATAAACCGATCTGTGCTGTCCGCCGGTGCATCCAAAATTAATCTGAAGGTGCTCAAAACCTCTTGCAAGATAGTCGTCAATATTGATGGAAACGAGGGATTTTATAAGTTCTAAAAACTTTGGCATTTCTGTTTTTGTTTCCAGATATTCCTGAACTCCGATGTCATTTCCGGTCTGGATTTTATATTCTTCAATTCTTCCGGGATTTAGTATTCCACGGCAGTCAAAAGCGAAACCTCCGCCATTTCCTGAATTGTCTTTGGGAATTCCTCCTTTTTTATAAGAAAAACTGTGTATCTCGATGTGTAGCATATTTTTTTATTTTTAAACCATTAAGGCTTATTTAGTTATATTGAAATTGCTTTGTGCTTTGCTCAAATATTTCAATCTGTCAGTCTGAGCGCAGTCGAAGACTTATTTGTTTATTATTTCTTCAATTTTTTGTTGTGTTTTCTCTGATGTTAGCTGCTGAATTACCTTTTGCAGTTCCGGA
>CBFQYI010000127.1:0-10633 GCA_965720825.1 uncultured Chryseobacterium sp.
CAGCTGTAAAAACGGCTTTCACAGAATTGGGTAACAATACCAGTGTAAAAATCATCTCTATGTCGATGGGACATATTTTCTCTGTAGGAAAAATTGAAGATGGTGTTAAATATGCTTATTCTAAAGGAAAACTGATCTTCTGTGCCGGAGGTACTTCTACTAGTTTCACGAGTTTTGTCGGAGTAATTTTCCCTGCATCAATGTCAGAAACTCAGGCGATAACAGGAGTAAAAGAAAATACTTCCAATCAGAAATGTGATGTGTGCCACTCAGGAAGCCAGATTGATTTTACCTTCCAGATGGAGAGACCTTCAGGGAATACTGTTCCTGTATTGAGCTATTACAATGGTCAGGCAGACTATGTGGGCGGTTCTTCAGTGGCTACAGCAGCTACAGCGGGAATTGCAGCGTTGGTTTGGGCTAAAAATCCATCATGGACAAGAGACCAGGTACTGAATAAAATGAGACAGTCTGCTACCTATTATCCAAATGTAAATTCAAGCTACGGCTACGGAAATATCAATGTTCTGAAAGCGGTACAATAAATAGTAATTCCATAAAAAGAAAATGAAATATCTCAACTGAGGTATTTCATTTTTTATTTTTAATATAAGAATCGTTACTTAAAATTAATCTCCTAATTGATAATCAAGAGGAAGCATATTTTCAATTTTATTTTTTGAGAAATCACCTTCATTGATGAGCTGATCAGGCATTGTAATATTACCTTCTTTTGAAACTTCGAATGATTCTCCATCAGAATGCAGAAATGTTGATAAAATATTTCTGTTCGTTCTTTTGACAAATTCTTTTCCTTTAAGTTCGTAATAGAACTTCGGATAGTTGACCTGCAGGATATCCTTAAATTCAAGAAAAACCTGTCCGTCTTGTCTTTTAACATAATCCGAATCAGGGATTTTTGTTTTTACGATAGCCAGCATATATTGGCTCTGAGTATTTTTTCTACGGGCAATTTCTCGGATATTTTCAGGAATAGTATTTAAATCAGGCTTGGTTACGAGTTCCAGATAATTTTTTAAAATATTCAATTCTTCTTCTGAAGGATACTGTGGATTAGGAACTCTTACCACCTGATTAACAATAAAACCTGCCTCAACAATTTTATTCTCATAGATGCTTCTGAAAAAATGAAGCTGGCTGCCTTCGTAGGCATTCATTCGGTTCAATTTTACTTTATCCGTATTTTTTGTTTCTTTAAAAAAACTGGTTCCGGTATAATTAACCATTTTAGAATTGAAATCTGCGGAATAAGCCATCAGATTATAATTGATTTCATAGCCCAGGTTTTTATTTTCAATAATGAGCGTATTAGGAGCTTTTACTTTCAGAAGTTTGTTCTTTTTATCATAGGAGAACTTTAAAGACCTTTGATTTTTGATTTTCACATCATCACGATTATTACCTATAAATGTGTCCAGAAAATAATTGATATAATTCTGATAAGCTTCGGAAGTGTAGGGAACGAGTCTTATTTCTTCAATAACATTGGTTTTGGTCAATACTACCTTTAAAATCTTATCCATTACATCCGGTAATCCAATTGTAAAGGTTTCGTAATCTTCTTTTTGAAACACAATATTTCCGTATTTCTGGGTGGAAACATTTAAGGTAAAACTTCCGTCTTCTTTAGAAACGGCTCCTGTTTTCGTTCCGTCAAGATAAATATTGACATCAGAGATCCTTTGACCGGTGTCATCAACTACAGTTCCTTTTACGAATTGTGCAGAAAGTAGGGAAGAAATGAGCAAAAAAAATAGTAATACTGTTTTCATGGTAAACAATATTACTAAACTTTTAGTGATAATAAAAGAATAATTTATCCTATCCTTACACTCGTCATACTCAATGAACCGCCGATAAGCTCATCATTGAATAAATTAAGTTCTTCAGACTGATCTTTCAACCCTAAAGTATACAATAAAGGAAGATAATGATCAGGCGTAGGAACCGCATATTGCAGGAAAGTTCCCTGTTTCTGATAATCAATAATATTCTGAAAGTTCCCGTCCAGTAGCCAGTTGTTGGTTTTTTCACGGGCTTCCACTGCCCAGTCCCAGCCGGCTCCCACTGTATTTATATTTTTCCAGTCGATGAGGCGGAGGTTATGAACAATATTTCCACTTCCGATAATAAGAATACCTTTTTCACGAAGTTTGTTCAGTCTTTTGGCAAGATCATAATGATACTGTGGAGGTTTTGTATGGTCAATACTCAGCTGTATCACAGGAATATCCGCATCAGGATACATATGTTTGATAACTGACCATGCTCCATGATCCAGTCCCCAGCTGTGGTCTTCTTCCACATCTACAGGAAGGAGTAACTCTGAAGTTTCTCTTGCCAGTTCAGGACTCCCGGGAGCAGGATACTGTACATCAAAAAGTGCTTTTGGAAAACCATAAAAATCATGGATAGTTTTCGGCATATCCATAGCGGTTACAAAAGTTCCGTCTGTATACCAGTGGGCAGAAATACAAAGAATTGCATTAGGCTTTGGAATTTCTGTAGCTGCTTTCCGGAATCCCTGTACAAATTGATTCTCTTCAATGGCATTCATTGGTGAACCATGTCCAAGAAATAAAACAGGCATTCTCTGTGTGCTGTTAAAACCGTTGCTTATATTTTGAAGATCGTTGAGGTTCATAAATATTGAAGATTATAAAAAAAACAAAAGGTTCAAGGCTTTTAGAAAAATCCCCGAACCTTTTATCATATATATTAATTTACTATGCCTGTTTTACAAACTGTAATTCACCAGCTACTTTTACATCATCACTTACCATTACACCTCCTGCCTCAAGAGCTGCATTCCAGTTTAATCCGAAGTCTTTTCTGCTGATTTTTCCTTCAAAAGAGAAACCTGCTTTTGTATTTCCCCATGGATCTACGTTGATTCCTCCGAAGTCAACATCAAGTGTTACAGGTTTTGTAATTCCATTGATGGTAAGATTTCCAACGATAGAGTTGTTTAACGCCTGAGATTCAAAAGTGATGGTAGGATGTACTTCAGCATTGAAGAACTCTGCAGACTTTAAGTGGTTATCTCTGTCTGTATTGTTTGTAAATACAGAATCCGTTTGGATAGTAGCTGTAGTTTTTGCATTTGCAAAGAATTCATCTTCAGATTCAATTTCAGCAGTGAAAGTTCTGAAGCTTCCTTTTACGTTAGAGATCATCATGTGTTTTACTTTAAAAGTAATTTCACTATGCGTAGGGTCTAAAATCCATTTTGTTGCCATTGTATTTTGTATTTTTTGTTTGTTATTAATGATGCAAATTTAGGACAGCGTACCTATACAAGTCATTGATATAGGATAAGAAATGAGTTTTTTTTGTCAATCGTCAATTTTGCTTCGCAAATGAATGGTGAATTTATTCCAACATCAAATTGACAAGCGCAGCGGATTGACTGTTCCCGATTGACTTATTTAATAATCAATGGTCAATTTTGCTCCGCAAGTGAATGGTGAATTTATTTCAACATTAAATTGACAAGCGCAGCGGATTGACTATTCACAATTCACCTATCCTAATTCCTTTTAAAAATTCTACTATTAAGTTAAGAAATAATTCCTTTGAATGCATGAATTTCATTTTATGAATGTTTTAATTTAACATTTCTTAACGAATGGTTTTTATTTCTTATTTTTGGAGGATTCAATTTTATACAATGAAATTACATAAATTTTCTTTATTGATGCTTGTTTTAGGCAGTTCAGCATTTGCCCAGACCCAGAAGTTTACCATGGCGGAGGCTGTAAATGGAATGAGAACCAACCTTGCTGTAAAAAATATCTCCCAGTTTTCATGGGCTGCGGACGGAAAATCTTATATTCAGGCGGTGAAAGGCGGTTATCTGATTACAGATTTGAAGACCAACAAACAGGATACCCTGATCTCGTTGAGTCAACTGAACAGAAACCTTTCCAATGATAAGCTTAAAGCTGTTCCACCCATTAAATTTACAGGAAATTCCAATGGGTATTTTACTACAGCAGGTAAAATGTCGTGGATTGAAAAATCAGGAAACGACTGGAAAGTAAAAAGCACAGCTGCCATTGATCAGGATGCTGCAAACGTGAAAATGTTTGGTGATGGTGAGACTTTTGCCTTCACAACAAAGAATAATTTATTTGTCAACAGAAACGGGAAAACCATTGCTGTAACCAACGAAACGAATGAAAATATCATCAGCGGACAGGCCGTTCACAGAAATGAATTCGGAATTGATACCGGAATTTTCCCTGCTCCGAACTCTGAGAGTGTAGCTTTCTATAAAATGGATCAGAGCATGGTTGCAGATTACCCAATCATCGATTGGTCTGTAACTCCGGCTGTAAACCATAATATCAAATACCCAATGGCTGGTCAGACTTCTCACCAGGTGACATTAGGGGTTTTCAATATTAAAACCCAAGCTACTACTTTCTTAAAAGTGGAAGGTGAAAAAGATCAGTATCTGACGGCCGTTACATGGAGTCCGGATTCAAAATACATCTTTGTAGGGGTTCTGAACAGAGGTCAGAATCATATGAAAATGAATCAATATGATGCTGCGACAGGAGAATTGGTGAAAACTTTATTTGAAGAAACAGACAGTAAATATGTGGAGCCACAACATCCACTTACTTTCTTCCCTAATTCTAACACAGACTTCATTTGGCAGAGCCAGAGAACAGGATACAACCACTTGTTCCATTACAGTCTTGAAAAAGGATTGGTAGCACAGATCACAAAAGGGGATTGGCTGGTAACCGATATCTTAGGATTTAATGAAAAGAAAAAGGAAATCTATTTTACTTCAACTAAAGAAACACCTTTAGAAAGACACTTATACAGAATCAACTGGACCAACTTCAAGATGCAAAAGCTGGACGATGCAGAAGGAATGCACATCGGAACATTGAGCAGTGACGGAAACTATCTGTACGATGCTTACAGCAATGCCAATTCACCAAGAGTTGCCAACATTATCAATACTTCCAATTTAAAATCTACGAATATCCTTACTTCTGAAAATCCATTAAAAAATTATCAGAGACCGGAAATTAAAAATGTAACGTTAAAGGCTGACGACGGAACTCCTTTGTACGGAAAGATCATTCTTCCAACCAATTTTGATCCAAATAAAAAATATCCAACCATTGTTTATCTGTACAACGGGCCGCACTTGCAGCTGATCACAAATACTTTCCCGGCTTCAGGAAATCTTTGGTATGAATATATGGCTCAGAACGGGTATATCATTTTCACAATGGACGGAAGAGGTTCTTCTAACCGTGGACTGAAATTTGAGCAGGCTGTATTCAGAAATCTGGGGACAACAGAAATGAATGACCAGATGAAAGGAGTAGAGTACTTAAAGTCTCTTCCTTATGTAGATGGAGAAAAAATGGGAATCCATGGATGGAGCTTCGGAGGATTTATGACGACAAGTTTCATGCTTCGTAAGCCGGATGTATTCAAAGTAGGAGTCGCAGGAGGACCAGTAATCGACTGGAGTATGTACGAGATTATGTATGGAGAAAGATATATGGATACTCCACAGGAAAATCCGCAGGGATATGCAACAGCTAATCTTCTGGATAAAGTACAGAACTTGAAAGGAAAATTACTGATGATCCACGGAGCTCAGGATGATGTAGTCGTATGGCAACATTCTATTAAATTCATCAAATCTGCTGTGGATAATGGGGTTCAGCTGGATTACTTTACGTATCCGGGACATCCGCATAATGTAATCGGGAAAGACAGAGTTCACCTGATGCAGAAAATTACAGATTATTTTGATTTGTATCTGAAGAAATAATAATACAATCCAGCCTGGTTTTAGGTTGGATTTTTTTTGATATTACCTTAATCTTATCGTATAGCTTGATTGAGATTGCTTCGCTTTGCTCGCAATGACCATATTGTGCTATTAGTGGTAGATTAGTGTTATTTGTGTTTAAAAAATACAACTTTTCGATCTTAACAAACATCAATGTTTTTGATTTTTCATAGTGGTATTTTTGTAGTACTAAAATCAACAATATGGAATTAGGAATTGGAATGTTCGGGGATTTGGCTTTAGACCAATCTACCGGAAAATATAGAGATGCAGGAATTAAGATCCGTGAAATTCTGGATCAGGTAAAATTAATGGATGAGATAGGAATTGATGTTTTCGCTATGGGAGAACACCACCGTCCGGATTATGCTGTTTCTTCTCCGGAGATCGTATTGGCAGCAGCTGCGAGTATTACAAAAAATATAAAACTGGCCAGTGGGGTGACTGTTTTGAGTTCTTCGGAGCCGGTAAAAGTATATGAAGATTTTTCTACTCTGGATCTTATTTCAGACGGAAGAGCGGAGATCTTTGTGGGACGCGGAAGTTTCATAGAGTCATTTCCACTGTATGGCTATTCATTGAATGACTACGAACAGTTATTTGACGAAAAATTAGAATTATTACTGAAAATTAATTCTGAGGAAAACGTTAGCTGGTCAGGGAAACTTCGTGCTCCAATGGAAAATCAAACCGTGTATCCAAGAGCAAAAAATGACGGAAAACTTTCAATCTGGAGAGCTGTTGGAGGAACTCCACAGTCTGTTCTGAGTGCAGCACAGCTTGGAATGCCTTTAGTGGTAGCCATTATCGGAGGAATGCCTATCCAGTTTAGAAATCTGATCGAATTCTACAAACAGGAATACCAAAAAGCGGGACATGATGTTTCGAAGATGCAGATTGCTGTTCATTCTCATACTTTTGTGAGTGATGATCAGAAAGTGGTGGATGGATATTTTCATAATTATAAATCTCAGATGGACAGAATTGGGTCTTCCAGAGGATGGGCGCCTTACACAAAAGCACAGTATGAGGGAGGAAGAAGTAAAGATGGAGCATTATTTATCGGAAGTCCGGCAGAAGTAGCAGACAAAATTGCTTATATGAAAGAAATTTTTGGAATCACCAGATTTATCGGGCACATGGATGTGGGAGATCCTGCACATGATGTGATGATGAAATCTATTGAGCTATTCGGAAAAGAAGTAAAGCCTGCTGTACAAGGATTATAACAGGAACGTTTACAGATATGACAAGGAGACCAGAAAAGGTCTCCTTTTTTATTTTCTTATTTTTTAAATATAATAAACAGTTAATCATTTATTAACATCGTAATCTTTTAAACTTCATTTCTTTACAGTGATGAAACAAAGCGATAGCTATTAATGATTGACCTGTCTATGATCCACATGATACAAAATCTGTATCATACTGGTAACGAACAGTTTCCTCCTACTTCTATTTCACTAAGCAGGTCGTTTGGATGTTCCAAAGTCTATTATTATTCAGGATGTCTTCCTCATTATACCTTTCCGATGGTTTCATTTCTCAACATTCTGGACGCTCTGTTGATCCAGTTATTCCAAAATCTAAACAAAAAACCATGCTTTTAAATAATATCCTATTTTTTTCAGTGGATCCGGATCTCAGTACAGGCCTTGTCATTATTTTCATCCTGTGTCTGGTAGCCGTTGTGGCTTTTGAGTTTGTAAACGGTTTTCATGACACAGCCAATGCTGTGGCTACCGTAATTTATACCAGAGCTCTTAAACCTGTTATTGCAATTCCGTGGTCCGGTTTCTGGAATTTTCTGGGAGTTTTTACTGGAGGAATTGCTGTTGCGATGGGAATCTTAAAACTGGTCCCTATGGATACGCTCATAACGCTGCCAATTGCTGTAGGAGCCTCTTTGGTTTTGGCTGTTCTACTGGCTTCAATCATCTGGAATCTGGGAACCTGGTATTTTGGAATACCATGCTCCAGTTCTCACACCCTGATTGGGGCTTTGATTGGTGCCGGGTTAGGATTTACCTGGTATTATGGAGGCGGGGTAAATTGGCATAAAGCTGAAGAAATTGGGATGTCGCTCATTTTATCCCCTATAGTAGGGTTTTGTTTAGCTGTCCTGCTGATGTGGTTTTTCAAATATGTAATCCGTTATAAAACACTTTTCCATATTCCGACAGGAGCCAATGACAAACCTCCTTTTGCTATAAGAGCCATTTTAGTAACAACCTGTACTTTAGTAAGCTTTTTTCACGGTAGTAATGACGGACAAAAGGGAGTGGGGCTTTTTATGCTGATTCTGATTGCTTTCATGCCTGCCCAATTTGCAATTAATCATGATATTCCTAATGATAAGATTGTTTCCATCCTAAATACAACAGAACATACATTACATGCTGCAGCTGCCCAAAATACCGGAAATGCAGCAGAATTTAAGACATTGAATCTGGCTGTTGAAAATGTAAAAGAAAATCTGATCCATAAGAATGAAAAAGACAAAGCGGCTACTTACAGATTTAGAAAACAGGTAGACAACCTTGTTGATTCTCTGAAAAAACTGAACGAAAATAAAGCCATAGCTATTGACGAATCCAGCAGGGCAATACTTAGCAGCCAGATTTCTGAACTTAAAAAATTAACCGAATTTGCTCCTCTATGGGTCATTATTATTATCTCCGTATCTCTCGGGTTGGGAACTACGATAGGCTGGAAAAGAATTGCAGTAACCATTGGTGAAAAAATAGGAAATGAACATTTGAATTATGCACAGGGTGCCTCCAGCGAAATTGTTGCAGCATCTACTATCGGTATCAGTACATTTCTGGGATTGCCGGTAAGTACCACGCACGTTTTGTCAAGTGGTATAGCAGGTTCTATGGTAGCTTCCGGTGGTAAAAGCAACCTTAATCCGGCTACATTAAAAAGTATCGGTCTTGCCTGGGTGCTTACTTTACCGGTGTCTATTATATTATCTTTACTGTTATTTATATGTTTCCATCTGTTTATTTAATGGCAGATTTTTTAGTTCAGTGATTATTATTAAAACCGAAAAAAAATGAAACAAATATTAGTTGCCTCAGACTTTTCCAACAACGCAGGTAATGCGCTGTTGTATGCTCTGTCCCTTGCTAAAACCCTAAAGATGAAAGTAACAGTGCTGAACGCCATTCATCCTACGGAAGGGATCAATAATAGTACATACAACGCCATTTTTATTGAAGATTACTATGCAAGAAAAAGATCTGCTCTGAAAGAATGGACAGAAACCTTCTGTAATAACAGCGAATATAAAGACATTCCGGTTAAAACCGTTTGTGATGTTGGCTTTTTAAGAAATGTCATTACAAAATACATCGAATATAATGATGTATCGTTTTTAGTAATGGGAATGACGGGCGCTACGGGCATTAAAGGAATCATAGGAAGCAATGCCAGTTTAGCTATTAGCAAAATGCGGATTCCTACATTAATTGTTCCTGCGGAAAGTATACTTCATCCAACACCTGTTATCACGCTGGCTGCTGATTATAAAACTACAAAACTATCCGTAAGGGACGTAAAAGCATTGAACCAGATCCTTAAAGTTTCTGATCCGAAGAAGCTGGAAGTACTTCATATTTCAGACAAAGATACAGCTGCTAGAACCATAGAACATGGAGAAAAGAAATTAAAAGATCAGCTTTCTTCTGTGGAAATCACCTTTCACTACGTGGAGGATGATAAACCATCAAGCGGAATTATTGATTTCATAGAAACCAATAAAACAGATATTTTATGTCTGGTAAAACACAATCATAATATTATTTACCGATTATTCTCCGGTAGTACTGTAGACGAGATCCTGAACAAATCTGTGAAGGCTGTATTGATTCTTCATGCATAAATTTTCAAGCCAGCCTTAGTTGAATGTCTTTTGAAGTTTAAAGATTAATTATACAATTTCAATCAGGCTTCCTCTTTCCTCGTCTTTAATGATATTGAGAGCTGTAGGGATTTTCTCTTTCAGCTCTTCAACGTGAGAGATAATTCCTACAATCCTGTTTTCTTTCATCAGATTGGTGAGGGTTTCAAATACGATATTCACAGATTCTGTATCCTGAGTTCCGAAACCTTCATCAATAAAGAAAAAGTTCTTATCTGCCTGTGCATTGGCCTGAACACTTTCTGCCAGAGCCAGAGCAAGACTTAGAGATACCTGAAAAGCCTGCCCGCCCGAAAGGGTTTTTACACTTCTGCTTTTTCCTTCGTTGAGGTAATCAATGATTTCAAAATCGTTATTTTCATTAAGCTGAAGGCTCAACTGGTTTCTCGTCATCCGGTGAAAGCGTAGATTGGCATGATCACAAAGCTGTCTCAGATAAATAGACGAAACATATTGTACAAAACCTGCTCCTTTAAACAGATTCGTCATGATTTTTAAATTTTCCGAACGTTTCTGAAGCTTTGCCAGTTCTTTTAAAAGAGTTTCTTTTTTTACAAATTCCTTTTCTAATCGATCTATTTCAGCGGTTTTTGTGACTACAGAATCACTGATTTGTTTTTGTTCGGTTTGCGCTTCATTAAATTGCTTTTCGGTCAGAGAAAACTGCTCATTATCGAATGAAAGACCTTTCAGTTTTAATTCCAGTTCTCCGATGAATTTCTTTAAAGCTTCAAATTCAACTTTGAAATGCTGAACTTTCGCTCTCACCAATTCAATATTGATTTCCTGAAGTAAAATATCCTCAACCTCTTTGAACTCTTTGAAATTTTGATCTGCCAAAACTTTGACGATAGCTT